>NZ_VDAF01000015.1:0-142819 GCF_019584525.1 Enterobacter sp. EC_50
CCTGGCACGGCTGGGACGGAAGTCGCTGTCGTTCTCAAAATCGGTGGAGTTGCATGACAAAGTCATCGGGCATTATCTGAACATAAAACACTATCAATAAGTTGGAGTCATTACCAAAATGGCCTTATTTTTAACAACAGCATGCAGGATGGTGTGTCTAAGATCGGGGGTTACACGGTTAAAAACGCCCAGCTTGAGCATGAAGCAAAAGCAATTATCAGTGAAGTGACGGGAGCCCAGGCGTCCTATATTAACGGGACGATGGAAGTCTTCGGCAGAAAAGCGGACGTGATCGTTGCTAACCAAAACGGTATTAGCGTTAACGGCGCCACCACCATTAATGCCAACAGCCTGACGCTGAGTACCGGTAAGGTGCAGATGAAAGAGGACGGCAACTATAAACTAGCTGTTGAAAAAGGCACCGTGTCTCTCACAGGGCAAGGCATTTCTACCGAAGGGCTAAGCTACTTCGACATTGTCAGCCGAAGTGCAAAACTGGAAGGTGAAATTGCCGGTCAGGCGGACGTTAAGGTAGTTGCCGGGCAGAACGATTACGATCTCTCCAGCCGCCAGCACACGACTCGCGCCACGGGTGACGGCCATACGCCGGATGTCGCGATTGACGGTCGGGCGATGGGGTCAATGTACGGTGGTAAAATTCAACTTATCAGCACCGAATCCGGCGCAGGCGTCCGTCATGAGGGCAGTATTATTGCCACGGGTGACATTGAGATCAGTGCGAACGGCGACGTGACGCTGACAGGTTTACGCAGCGATAAAAATGTCACTGTCAGCGGCAACAATATTGCCCTGAACAAAAACAGCAGCGGCACCGGAAGTACAGAAGCGCAAAATAATATTATCCTGCATGCGCTCTCTGGCATGACGGTGAATAACGACGTTATCTCCCGTAACGGCACGATCCGAATTGATGCCTCAACCCTGCTGCAAAATACGGCTGCTATCATTGCGCAAAACAGTGCCACAACAGCGGTACCCGCCATTCAGATTAATGTTGCCGGGCAGTACACCCTTTCCGGAAAACTAAAAGCGCTGGATGCTAACGGCGCTGTCATTTCCGGTGGCGTCGTGACGTTAAAAAATGGCGATTTTGTCGTCATCCAGAATGGCCAGCAGGTGCCCTTCAGCACCCTCGTCTCCGATGCGGAGATCGTCAGCAACAGTGGTAATGTCAACGTTACCGCGGGCAGCATGACTAACAATGAAGGCGTTATTCTCGCGAAGAAAGGGACGCTGCAGTTCAACCTGACCGGTGCGTTTGAAAACAAGGGTTCCGTCAGCGCCACAGGGGATATCTGGATTGCATCAGGTTCAATGAAGAACAATGGCATCCTGTATGCCAGCAACGCCCAGACGCTGTCTGTCGGCCATCTCGACAACGCAGGCCGCCTCTACGCGGATAAAAACCTGGTTATGACCGCCAGCACCCTGAACAACAGTGGTCATATTGGCGCTAATAGCGGTGAGATGCGCATTAAGGTCAACGGTGAGGTTTCAAACAGCGGCACCCTGAGCGGTAACGATGCGCTGATCTTCATTGATGCCGACGGTAACATCGTCAACGACGGCACCATTGCCAGCAACAAGCATGACGTGACGGTGGCATCCGGCGGCGACACGCTCAGCAATACCGGACGTATTGCAGGACGTAATGTCTCCACCCAGACCCGTAAAGCCAGTGCAACCGTCAGTAACAGCGGCACCATCAGTGCCAGCGAGAAACTGGCCATCGCAACCGCGAATCTGAAAAACCAGGCCGGCACGCTGAGTGCGACCACTGACATGCAGCTTGATGTCAAAAAAGAGCTACAGAATAGTCAAAAAGGCAGCATTATTGCCGGGAAGAACCTCACCATAAAGGGTGACGGCGCGCTGGCAGTACACAATGACGATGGGCTGATCCAGGGCGATAATATCAATGCCAGCGGAATTTCCACCCTCTCTAACACCCATGACGCGCTGATCGCGGCAAGAGAAAACCTCTCCGTTACAGCGACATCGTTGCTTAACGACGCCTCAACCATTCAGGCCGGTAGCCTGACGCTCGATCGCGTCAGCACCGTCGATAACCTTAACGCCGCCACGCTGTATGCCAGCAAGACGCTGCAACTTACCCATCTCAACACGCTGAATAACACCGGCAGTTTTGTGATTTCTGACGGCACGCTGTCACTGTCCGATGTGAACACCCTCAATAACACTGAAGGTGCAACGCTATTCGGTGCTGGAAATACCACGCTGAGAAACGTAGGTACCCTTAATAACAGCGGCGCATCGATGATTAAATCGGATAATGCGCTCTCGATCGCGACAACCACGACGCTTAATAACAGCAGCGATGCAGTGATTGCCTCTGAGGGCAATCTGAATATCAGCGGCGTGAAGACGTTAAACAACCGCTCGGTGATTATCGGCAATGGCAATATCGCGATCGATGCCGTTGAGGAGCTGAAAAACGACGGTGTGGTTCAGGCAGGTCTGGATCTGATTATTCGCAACGTCAAAAACCTGGCCAACACAGGTGAAGGGCATGTTTTAGCTGCACTGCGTAACCTGACGATTGAAGACGTTGAGTCGCTCATCAACAGCGACGGCGCGGTCATCTCCGCCAATATGCAGACGGTGCTGAACGCCATCGGCGTTCTGACCAACCGCACGGCCGGTGTCATTCAGGCTGTAAACGGCCCGCTGGAGATTGTCGCCAACACGTTGAGCAACATTGGCAGCCTCACCGCAGAGGACGGGCAGCAGTCGGTGTCCACTCTCGTGGCGGGCGGCGACATTACGATCAATGCGCAAAACATGCTTAACACCGAACAGGCGGTGATTGTGTCGACGCAGAGCGATCTGTCAGTTAATGTCGCTAATAATCTGATCAACGCCAATGCAGCGGTACTATCGGGTGCCAACAATACGAACCTTAACGTAGCGGGCGGGACGATTAGCAACGAAAAAAATGCCCTGATCGCCGGGAATAACATCACGATTAATGCCTCGCAGCTGAATAATCATGATTCCGGCACGACCTCTGCCAGAAACGACCTCAACATCCATACCGGTTCATTCAATAACATCAATGGCATCCTCGAAGCGGGTCATGATTTATTGCTCAAGGTAAAAGACTCCATCGCGCTGAATGACAATAACCGCAGTATTCGTGCAGGTCATGATATGACGCTCAGCACGGAAGGTACGCTGTACAACAACACCATGATGGAAGCCATCGGCAACCTGACGCTCCAGGCAGACGGTAAGGTGATCAACAGCAAGTCTGTGGTCACGGGGGGTGATTTACACATCAACGCTAATGAGGTAATGAACAACAGCAACAGCCTGCTCTGGTCGTTAGGGAAGATGGATATTAATGCCCACGACGGTGCCTTTGTTAATGACTATAACGGTAACGTGCTGAGCATGGGTGACATGTCGCTCATCGCGAAAACGATTATCAACTCCGCCGGGATCATTCGCTCCGAACAGAACATCAATATTGATGCGGCCTCTCTGGAAAACCAGAGCACCTATACGGGTGGCACCATTTCGCAAACCCAAACGCAGGATGCCGTGGGTCAATGGGCCGGTATTGATAATGTGATGACGCAGGTCAGGATTACCACGGTTCTGCACATCCCGGTTCTGGCGTCAGATATCGCTATGAGTAAGCTCGGCGAAATCAGCGCCGGGAAAGATATTAATATTAACCAGCGCGGCATTTTCGACGAAAAAGAGGTTAAAAATAACGGCGGCCTGATCCAGGCGGGACGTGATATCACCATCACGGGTAATCTGCTGAACTCGCCAACCTATACCTCCGAATCCATGTATGACTATCTG
Source organism: Enterobacter sp. EC_50 (assembly GCF_019584525.1). Taxonomy (NCBI): domain Bacteria; kingdom Pseudomonadati; phylum Pseudomonadota; class Gammaproteobacteria; order Enterobacterales; family Enterobacteriaceae; genus Enterobacter; species Enterobacter sp. EC_50. The sequence goes on from NZ_VDAF01000015.1 coordinate 3,856, forward strand.
AATCTCATCCTTGAGCAACCGATAGTACTGACCGACTACTGGAAGGTGGCAGCAGAGCACTACACGACGCTGACCTTCAACTCGCTCTATCAATACCTTGATTTCATCTTTGGTGACGGCGCACCTGCAACCAAAAGCGGTACCCAGGATCCAAACAGAGAGCGTAGCTATAAATCGCTTCTCGACGCCGCGAATGACTCAACCCAGCTCAACTACGTCATGAGCAAAGTGTTTGGTGAAACGTGGAATTCGCAAGATTACGCGACCCTGAACACGGCATGGCATAACCTGGTAAGCAATGACACCAGCATTACCCCTCTGAAGACGAATATGATCTACTTCGTGCCTTCAGAAAAAGGTGAAATCACGGCGGGTCGTAACTTTACGCACAATGGCGGCACGCTGGATAACGGCCTGGCTAACGCTGGCACAATCAAAGAAAACGCCAAAATTGAGAATATCGACGTGGGTGACTACACCATCGACACCGCCGTCGCGGGCTATGATGTTGCCATCAATACCAAAAAGCTGAATGAACTGGCCATGGGGATCAGCCCACTGCCGACCATCAAGGATTTGGTCTCTCTGCCGGGCATGTTTGAAGTCACTGACGAATTCAAAAAAGCCTCTGAGGCGGCGAAAAACGGTACCGAATACAGCGGCCCGGCCAACCACATCATTCCGATTTTCGAAACGCGCCCGGAAATGATCGATCAGAGCAAGTACAGCGGCTCTGACTACTATTTCGACAAGGTGGATTACACTACCACCGAAACCGTTAACGTCATTGGCGATAACTACTTTATCTCCGAACTGATTCGTCGAGAGATCAGCCGCTCCGTAGGCAGCATGTTTGCGATACGAGACGGTCTTGAAGGCGATGCGCTGGTACAAAACCTGATGGATAACGCCGGTATTGCGGCGAAAAACAGCGATCTAAATCTGGTGGTGGGACAGCCTCTGAGCGAAGAGCAGCGCAATGGGCTGACCCAGGATATCGTCTGGTTCGTGAGCCAGAACATCAAAGGGACGGAAGTGCTGGTGCCGGTGGTCTACCTTTGCCCTGAAACCCTTAGCCAGCTGGCTAACGGTGATATCAGTAAAGGCACAGCGTCCATTGCAGCCGGAAATAGCCTTTCAGTTGATGCCACCGCCATTAACAACGTGAACGGTACCCTCTCCTCTAAGGGTGACGTCACGCTGAAATCCAAAGGGGATATTAACAACATCAGCAATGCGACAGATGCTGGCATCTCGGCGGGCGGTAACGTCTCAATGACGTCGGAAAATGGCAGCATTGCCTCAAACGGCGCGGCAGTGAACGCCGGTGGCGACATTGACATGAAGGCTGAAAAGGGCGACATCACCCTGACCGCATCTGTCGGACACGGCGAAGACGGCAAGCAGAAGATTCATGCGCACGATGATGGCGTCACCGCAGGCGGCAGTATCAACATGCAGGCGAAAACCATCACTTCCAACGCGGCTGATATTACGGCAGGCCAGGACGTGAATATGAAGGCGAGCGAAGGTGACGTCACCTTCAACGACCTGCATCAGATTGATTCTAACCGTACCATCAATACCGAGATCAACGGTCTGTCCAGCTATACCACCACCGACACCAAAACGGTGACCGGCGAAGCTATCGGCGCAACCGTCAAGGCTGGCGGCAATGTGCAGATTGATGCCAGCAAGAATGTGGTCATCGAAGGCGGCAGCATTGACGCGAAAAGCGGCTCCATCAACGCGGCAGAAAACGTTGAGATAAAGACGTCTGAAAACGTGTCCGCTGAGGAACACACCACACAGTCTCGCCAGTTTGTTGCTGAGGCCGGCATCAGCGGCGCCGGTAAATCCGCCTCGGCTTCCTACGGCAAAAACGACGGCACCACAAAAAATACCACCTCTGGCGACTACACCAGCGCAGGCGGTAATTCTGAAACCTCCGCGATTGGTGCCAAACCGGGCCGCGCACCGATCACCGATACTGCCGGTTTCAAGGTGGGTATGGAAGACACAACCGATACCGTGTCGACCCAGAGCAAGCAGAACACCAACGCGTCCATTAATTTTACCGATTCCGGTTCCGTAAATGCAGGAAAAACGGCGGATATTGGCGGCGCTGACCTCTCCGCCGGAGATAAGCTCAGCATTAACGCGAAGGATGTCGCAAGCACCAAATACGAGGATGAAACCAAAACCACCGTCACACATAAAGACCGCTTTGTCGGTGTTTCAGGTGAGGCCCACAGTGCGGTAGTTGATGCGATCGACAAAACCGGGAATCTCATTGATAAATCGCAGCAAGGCCAGTCGATTAACAGCGGAACCACGACGGCGGAAGTGCTGGGCGATGTGTCCAACATCATGCTAAACGATCTTGCTGGCGGCTCCGTCACTTTCGGCGGGAACACGACAAAAACGAAAGAAACGCGCACCGCAACGGCGGAGAATACCACCAATATTAATGCTAAAAACGTCAGCATTAATTCGACCAACGATACCACGCTCAACGGCGTGAACGTGAACTCGCAGAATACGGAGATCAATGCGGGTGGTAATGTGGACATTAACGCAGCGAAATCAACAACCTCTTACACCAATGAAACCGAAAAACACAAAGGCGGTCTTACCGCAGGCGTGGGAGTGGATATAACTGGCGCAAGCGGCGGTATTTCAGTCGATTACAACGGCAGTACGGAACACGGCTCGGGTAACTCTACGTCGTATAAGAACAGTACTATCAACGGCAACACGGTGACAGTGAACGCTGGCGGTGATATGAACATGAAGGGCGCTAACATCGATGCAGAAAAAGCGGATGTTAACGTTGCAGGCGATATGAATATCACCTCCGTGCAGAATACCGAGCACACCGATAGCAGCCGCGGTAACTGGGGCGCTTCTGTGGGCATCTCCGTCTCGGCAGCGGGCATCATCCCGAACGCGTCCGTCAACGGGGGCGGCGGCTCTGAAAGTTACGATTCGTCTAAAACAGCGAAGCAGTCCGGTATCAATACCAGCGGCGAGCTGAATGTGAAAACCGGAGGCGACCTCAATATGACCGGGGCTAATCTGGTATCTCAGGATGGCACCGGATCGGTGAACGTTGCGGGTGATATCAATGCGAAAACGCTGGAAGACCACGTTGAGCAGGATGGTCTGTACGGCGGTGGCGGCATTGGCCTGAGCAATGGCGTAGTGCCTTCCGGTAACATCTACGTCGACACCGTGGATGAAATTCACTACAACGAAACGCAGAAATCCACTATCGCCGTGGGTGACACCACCAGTGCGGCAGTGAATGGCGATCTCAATACCAATAAAGATGAAATGTCGGTTGTCACGCGTGATGAGAAAGAAGCAGGAAATAACATTTCCTACACGCTTGCCGATCCGGGGATTCGTAAGAAGAAGAAAAGCGGCGCTGACGCAGACAGCGATACTCCAGCGAAGCCGGATGACGGCCATACGGACGATGGCGGCTGCCCTCAGAAGTGTACGCCGACTAAGCCAGGCTCAACGCAGCAGCAGACGACAACCACGACGCGTACAACGTCTGATTCTCAGCATATGACGATTGAGAAAACGACGGCGACAACGACCTCCACGTCCGCCTCTTCGGTGGTCCATAAGGAGGCCGTCGCGTCTGAAACCGCACGCAGTGAAGCCGTGCCAAACGTTGCGCCGTCAACCTCCCAGCCGCTGACGCCAAAAGCGAAACCAGAGGCCGCAACGGTTACGCCAAAAGCGAAACCAGAAGCCACAACGGTTACGCCAGTGAAGAAATGGGCCGTACCGGAAACTAACTATCCGGTGCTCTCTCCTGGCTCTGCAACGGGTAAAACCGGTAAAGATATGCCGAAAACACCGGACCACAGGAAGTGGAATGGCGACATGACCAACGGCGTTGCGCCATCCAGCAACACCAAAGGCGATGACGTCAAGCTCTCGCCGGGTTCGTCCACCGGTCAGACCGGGATGGATATGCCGAAAACGCCGGAACACAAGCAGTGGAATGGCGACATGACCAACGGCGTTGCGCCATCCAGCAACACCAAAGGGAATGACGTTAAGCTTTCTCCGGGGTCGTCCACCGGTCAGACCGGGATGGACATGCCGAAAACGCCGGAACACAAGAAGTGGAATGGCGACATGAGCAAAGGTGCGATGAACGCGCGTCCACAGTGGAAGGCGTTGCAAATCGATCGACCGATTGATATCTATGCTCCGGTAACCATTACCTTCACCGACGAGCAGTACAGCTAAAACAAAAGGGTCTGACTTTCGTCAGACCCTTTTTTTAACGCCCCTTTCGAACGTTATTCGTCTTCCAGATACGTATATCCGTACAGACCCGCTTCAAACTCTTCCAGGAACTGCTGCTGCAGCGCATCGTCCAGCCCGGTGTTTTTCACCTGGTCGCGGAACTGCGTGAGCAGGGTTTTCGGATCCAGCTGAACGTATTCCAGCATGTCCGCCACGGTATCCCCTTCGTCAGACAGCTCAACTTCCACGCTGCCGTCAGGGAAGACAAACACGTCAACCGCCTCGGTATCGCCGAACAGGTTGTGCATGTTGCCGAGGATCTCCTGATACGCGCCGACCATAAAGAAGCCCAGCATTGGCGGGTTCTCCGGGTCGTATTCCGGCATTGGCATCGTCGTGGCGATACCGTCGCCGTCCACGTAGTGGTCGATAGCGCCGTCAGAGTCGCAGGTGATGTCCAGCAGCACCGCGCGACGTTCCGGGGCGTGATTCAATCCTTCCAGCGGCAGAACCGGGAACAGCTGATCGATACCCCAGGCATCCGGCATCGACTGGAACAGCGAGAAGTTGACGTAAATCTTGTCCGCCATGCGCTCCTGCAGCTCGTCGATAATCGGGCGGTGCGCGCGGTTGCTCGGGTCGAGCTGCTTCTGCACTTCATGGCACATGTTCAGATAGAGCTGCTCGGCCCACGCGCGCTCCTGCAGGCTGAAGGTACCTGAAGAGTAGCCGACGTGAATGTCGTGCAGATCCATCTGGCTGTCGTGAAGCCATTCGCGCAGGGAACGACGCGTGCCGGGCTCGTGCATCTCCTGCCAGGTTTCCCACATGCTTTGCAGGGAACGCGGGGCATCGTCTGCCGGCGGCGTCGCTTCGGTGGTTTCGCTGCGCTCAACGCCGATAATGTTAGAGACCAGCACCGTATGGTGCGCGGTCACCGCGCGACCGGATTCGGTAATCACCGTCGGGTGCGGCAGGCCGTTCTCTTCACAGGCGTCGCCGATCGCCCAGATGATGTTGTTCGCGTATTCGTTCAGGCCGTAGTTCACGGAACAATCAGATTGTGAGCGGGTCCCTTCATAGTCCACGCCCAGGCCGCCGCCCACGTCGAAGCACTGAATATTCACGCCAAGCTTGTGCAGCTCAACGTAGAAACGCGCCGATTCACGCACGCCGGTGGCGATATCACGAATGTTGGCCATCTGCGAGCCGAGGTGGAAGTGCAGCAGCTGAATGCTGTCCAGACGACCACGCTCGCGCAGAATTTCTACCAGCTGCAGCACTTGGTTGGCCGCCAGGCCGAACTTGGATTTTTCACCGCCGGAGGACTGCCATTTTCCGGACCCCTGTGACGCCAGACGCGCACGCACGCCAAGGCGCGGCACCACGTTCAGACGCTCGGCCTCTTCCAGCACGATGGCGATTTCTGTCATCTTCTCGATAACCAGATAGACCTTGTGGCCCATCTTCTCGCCTATCAGCGCCAGACGAATGTATTCACGGTCTTTATAGCCGTTACAGACAATCACTGAACGGGTCATCCCTGCATGCGCCAGCACGGCCATCAGTTCCGCTTTGGAACCTGCCTCCAGCCCCAGCGGCTCGCCGGAGTGGATCAGCGATTCAATCACGCGGCGGTGCTGGTTTACCTTGATCGGGTAAACCAGGAAGTAGTCGCCTTTATAGCCGTAGGATTCACGCGCACGTTTGAACGCGGCGTTAATCGAACGCAGACGATGTTGCAGGATCTGCGGGAAGCAGAACAGTGCAGGCAAACGCTGGCCCTGAGCCTCACGGGCTTTCACCAGTTTGGCGAGATCCACGCGCGCTTCAGGGACGTCCGGATCCGGGCAGACGCTGATATGGCCCAGTTCGTTGACGTCGTAGTAGTTATTGCCCCACCAGGCAATATTGTAAGTGCGCAGCATCTTGCTGGCTTCCTCGGAGCTCATCGCAACCTCCTGCATAGAACGTAGTACACCCTGTTCGCCCGCTGACGAAGGCGAAAAAGAAGACATGTCGTCAGACATAGCGAACCTCAACTCTTTGTATTAAGTGTAAAACAGTTGACTACTATCGCAGCGTTATACGGCGATAACAACCCATAAACGGCTCCGTTTCCCAGCAGAGTATGCTGAAATCCAGACCGTGCGACCGGTTTCTTATTCATATCATTGTAAAACACGTATCCGAACTCTGTATGACAAGGTTCGGCGAAACCACGAGAAAACTCTTGTATTAACAAGAGCGCCCTTGTTCAGTTTTCACAAAGCGTGACCGGCCCTGGAATCCTGAGAAGCGCCGAGATGGGTATAACATCGGCAGGTTTGCAGACTAGAAATGCGGGTTGCGGGAATCAAATGCGCGCCAGAACGGCTGCGCTGAATTAGCGGAAAACGATGGTTCATTATCTCGTATCACCTCCACGGCCGCCTCTGCTGAAACGGACCCCAAGCCAAAGCTAAAAGTTCACTGCTTTACCCGGCTGGAAGTGGCGACACGATGAGTTCATCGAGCGCTTATTTTATATGAGCCGCGCGCCGCGTTTTATACCGAGAAGGGGGCTAAAAAGCAAAACAAAAATGCGCGTGTTGCCAGCACCGTCAGGAATTTTTGCCAGCAGCAATTTCAACTGAGTGAGAGATGAGTCAAAAAAAACTGGAAATCGGGTGAAGAAGTGACCTAAAATAGCCATCCAGATGTTAATCCATCTATACTGATTAACACTCATACTGCCAGTGTCAAAAACCTGCAGGCCTTGGTAGAATTATCTCCTTTGGCTATTCCACACAGCAGCTTGAGCTAACCAAATTCCTCTTAGGTGAAATAAAACATGGCAAAACACCTGTTTACGTCCGAGTCCGTATCAGAAGGACATCCTGATAAAATTGCTGACCAAATCTCCGATGCGGTGCTGGATGCGATCCTCGCGCAGGATCCAAAAGCACGCGTCGCGTGTGAAACCTATGTCAAAACCGGCATGGTTCTGGTTGGCGGTGAGATCACCACCAGCGCATGGGTTGATATCGAAGAGATCACCCGTAACACGGTGCGTGAGATCGGTTATGTGCATTCTGATATGGGCTTTGATGCCAACTCCTGCGCGGTACTGAGCGCAATTGGCAAACAGTCTCCAGACATCAACCAGGGCGTTGACCGTGCCGATCCGCTGGAACAGGGCGCGGGCGACCAGGGCCTGATGTTCGGCTATGCAACCAACGAAACCGACGTGCTGATGCCAGCGCCGGTCACCTACGCACACCGTCTGGTGCAGCGTCAGGCTGAAGTGCGTAAAAACGGCACCCTGCCGTGGCTGCGCCCGGATGCGAAGAGCCAGGTCACCTTCCAGTACGACGACGGTAAAATTGTCGGTATTGACGCGGTGGTTCTGTCTACCCAGCATGCCGAAGATATCGATCAGAAATCCCTGCAGGAAGCAGTGATGGAAGAGATCATCAAGCCGGTTCTGCCAACCGAATGGCTGAGCAGCGCCACCAAATTCTTCATCAACCCGACCGGACGCTTTGTTATCGGCGGCCCAATGGGTGACTGCGGCCTGACCGGTCGTAAAATCATCGTTGATACCTACGGCGGCATGGCGCGTCACGGTGGCGGTGCATTCTCCGGTAAAGATCCATCAAAAGTGGACCGTTCTGCAGCGTACGCGGCACGTTATGTGGCGAAAAACATCGTTGCTGCCGGCCTGGCTGACCGCTGTGAAATTCAGGTTTCCTACGCTATCGGCGTGGCTGAACCCACCTCCATCATGGTGGAAACCTTTGGTACCGAGAAAGTGCCTTCAGAACAGCTGACCCTGCTGGTGCGCGAGTTCTTCGACCTGCGTCCATACGGCCTGATTCAGATGCTGGATCTGCTGCACCCAATCTACAAAGAAACCGCTGCATACGGTCACTTTGGTCGTGAACATTTCCCATGGGAAAAAACCGACAAAGCCGCCCTGCTGCGTGAAGCTGCCGGTCTGAAGTAATCGACTGACATCGCTTTTAAAAGGCCAGCCCTCGGGCTGGCCTTTTGCATTTGTGCGATCATCCTTGCCCGGCGGCGCTTCGCTTGCACGGGCCTACGAGTTTTGGGCATTTGTAGGCCGGGTAAGGCGCAGCCGCCACCCGGCAGAAAGGTGTACTCTTTGGAACCGATTACACCGCACCGGTGCCCCTCCGCTTTCAGAATATTCTCTTTGCATGATCGCCATTCTTCTGCTGTTACATTCCCTTTCAGTTAAGTCTGAAATATCTCCTTTCGCGATGCGCCTCACTTCATTTACCTCTATATTTTCAAAGCTTTAATTTTATTTACGGTTGCACACGAGTGTAACCGATTACACCTATGTGATTAATCTCACATATTTTTACGGGTCGCTCACCTACCCTTACCATCAATAAAACTGATAACCCAACTGGAGGGCATAATGCCTGACAATAAAAAACAGGGGCGTACGTCCAACAAGGCGATGACATTCTTCGTCTGTTTCCTCGCCGCCCTGGCAGGATTACTTTTTGGCCTGGATATCGGCGTGATTGCCGGTGCATTACCTTTCATCACTGACGAGTTCCAGATTAGCGCTCACACCCAGGAATGGGTGGTCAGCTCCATGATGTTCGGTGCGGCCGTTGGGGCCGTCGGCAGCGGCTGGCTCTCCTTCAAGCTCGGACGTAAAAAGAGCCTGATGATTGGCGCGATCCTGTTCGTGGCCGGCTCACTCTTCTCTGCCGCAGCGCCTAACGTTGAGGTTCTGCTGGTTTCCCGCGTGCTGCTCGGTCTGGCCGTGGGCGTGGCGTCCTATACCGCCCCGCTCTACCTGTCTGAAATCGCGCCGGAGAAAATCCGCGGCAGTATGATTTCGATGTACCAGCTCATGATCACCATCGGTATCCTGGGCGCGTACCTTTCCGATACCGCGTTTAGCTACAGCGGCGCATGGCGGTGGATGCTCGGCGTGATCATCATCCCTGCGGTTCTGCTGCTGATTGGCGTCTTCTTCCTGCCGGACAGCCCGCGCTGGTTTGCTGCAAAACGTCGCTTCCACGATGCCGAACGCGTGCTGATGCGCCTGCGCGATACCAGCGCGGAAGCGAAAAACGAGCTGGAAGAGATCCGCGAAAGCCTGAAGGTCAAACAGTCCGGCTGGGCGCTGTTTAAAGAGAACAGCAACTTCCGCCGGGCGGTGTTCCTCGGCGTGCTGCTCCAGGTGATGCAGCAGTTCACCGGGATGAACGTCATCATGTACTACGCGCCCAAAATCTTTGAGCTGGCGGGTTACACCAACACCACCGAGCAGATGTGGGGGACCGTCATCGTGGGTCTGACCAACGTGCTGGCGACCTTTATCGCCATCGGTCTGGTGGACCGCTGGGGACGTAAGCCAACCCTGACGCTGGGCTTCCTGGTGATGGCGGCCGGTATGGGCGTCCTCGGTACCATGATGCATGTGGGCATTCACTCCCCAACCGCCCAGTACTTTGCGGTAGGCATGCTGCTGATGTTTATCGTCGGGTTTGCGATGAGCGCCGGGCCGCTGATCTGGGTGCTGTGCTCTGAGATCCAGCCGCTGAAAGGACGTGATTTTGGTATCACCTGCTCTACCGCAACCAACTGGATTGCCAACATGATCGTCGGCGCAACGTTCCTGACCATGCTCAATACCTTGGGCAATGCCAATACCTTCTGGGTCTACGCCGGTCTGAACATCTTCTTTATTGTGCTGACCATCTGGCTGGTTCCAGAAACCAAACACGTGTCTCTGGAACATATTGAACGTAACCTGATGAAAGGTCGCCCGCTGCGCGAAATCGGCGCTCACGACTGATCCTCTTACGGGAGGCGCCTCTTGCGCCTCCCCGCTTCCCGCTTTATGCTCTGCCCCTATGAAAGCTCCCCGTCTCCCCATCGCCATTCAGCAAGCCGTTATGCGCAGCCTGCGGGAAAAACTCGCCCAGGCGAACCTGAAGCTTGGTCGCAATTACCCTGAACCCAAACTCGTCTACCAGCAGCGTGGCACCTCGGCCGGTACCGCCTGGCTGGAATCCTATGAGATCCGCCTTAACCCGGTTCTGATGATGGAAAATCAGCAGGCGTTTATCGATGAAGTGGTGCCGCACGAGCTGGCGCACCTGCTGGTGTGGAAGCACTTTGGGCGCGTCGCCCCCCACGGCAAGGAGTGGAAGTGGATGATGGAAGCGGTGCTCGGCGTTCCGGCGCGCAGAACCCATCAGTTCGAGCTGGAATCGGTGCGCCGCAATACCTTCCCCTACCGCTGCCAGTGTCAGCAACATCAGCTTACCGTCCGCCGCCATAATCGCGTGGTGCGCGGCGAGGCAACCTACCGCTGCGTGAAATGCGGCGAGCCGCTGGTGGCGGAATAATTATCTGAACGTTCAGGAACTTTCCTGATCTGACTGATTGCATACAGGAACAACATTCGTTACGTTGCGGGCTCGTTTTGACACGGAGTGTAAGATGTCCCGTAATTTTTCTCTCGCGGTCGCCTTTCTGACGACGGCGCTCTCAGGCCACGCCCTGGCCGACGGTATCAACAGTTTCTCTCAGGCCAAAGCGGCCGGTGTAAAGGTCAACGCTGACGTACCGGGCGATTTCTACTGCGGCTGTAAAATTAACTGGCAGGGTAAAAAAGGGGTCGTTGACCTTGAGTCCTGCGGCTACAAGGTGCGTAAAAACGAAAACCGCGCCAGCCGTATTGAATGGGAACATGTCGTTCCGGCATGGCAGTTTGGCCACCAGCGCCAGTGCTGGCAGGATGGTGGACGTAAAAATTGCGCCAAAGATCCGGTTTACCGCCAGATGGAAAGCGACATGCATAACCTGCAGCCCGCGGTGGGCGAAGTGAACGGCGATCGCGGCAACTTCATGTACAGCCAGTGGAACGGTGGCGAAGGTCAGTACGGCCAGTGCGGTATGAAGATTGATTTTAAAGAGAAAGTCGCCGAGCCCCCTGCCCGCGCGCGCGGCAGCATTGCCCGCACCTATTTCTATATGCGTGACCGTTACGATCTCAACCTCTCCCGCCAGCAGACCCAGTTGTTCAACGCCTGGGACAAGCAGTACCCGGTGACGGAGTGGGAATGCCAGCGCGACGAGCGTATCGCCAGAGTCCAGGGGAATCACAACCCTTACGTCCAGCGGGCTTGCCAGGCGCAAAAGAGCTAACCTACACTACGGCAATTCGCTTATATCGCATGACACATGGAATTTCTGACTATGCGCATTCCCCGCATTTACCATCCTGAACTGATTACCGCAGGCCGTGAAATCGCCCTGTCTGATGACGCCGCCAACCACGTTGGCCGCGTGCTGCGCATGGGCGCCGGCCAGGCAATACAATTGTTCGACGGCTCTAACCAGGTTTTCGACGCGGAAATCACGAGGGCGGATAAAAAAAGCGTACACGTGAACGTCCTGCGCGGTGAAGTGGATGACCGGGAATCACCGCTGCATATCCATCTGGGCCAGGTGATGTCGCGCGGCGAGAAAATGGAGTTCACGATTCAGAAATCCATTGAACTGGGTGTAAGCCTCATTACGCCACTTTTTTCTGAGCGCTGTGGCGTTAAACTGGATGCGGAACGTCTGAACAAAAAGATCCAGCAGTGGCAGAAAATTGCCATCGCGGCTTGCGAACAGAGTGGCCGCAACCGTATTCCGGAGATCCGCCCGGCGATGGATCTGGAGGAGTGGTGTGCAGAAGAGGACAGTGGGCTGAAGCTCAATCTTCATCCGCGCGCCAGCGCCAGCATCAATACGCTGCCGCTGCCCGTTGAGCGCGTTCGCCTGCTGATTGGCCCTGAAGGCGGCCTGTCGGCGGACGAAATTGCGATGACGGCACGTTACCAGTTTACTGATATTCTGTTGGGACCTCGCGTTCTGCGCACTGAGACAACGGCACTCACGGCCATTACCGCGCTACAGGTACGGTTTGGCGATCTGGGTTGACGCATTATTGGAGAGAAAGATGATCAAGCTCGGCATCGTGATGGACCCCATCGCAAACATCAACATCAAGAAAGATTCCAGCTTCGCCATGCTGCTGGAAGCGCAGCGTCGCGGCTATGAACTCCACTATATGGAGATGAACGATCTTTACCTGATCAACGGTGAAGCCCGCGCGCGCACCCGCATCGTTAACGTCGAGCAGAACTACGACAAATGGTATGAATTTGGCACAGAGCAGGACATTGCCCTGGCCGATCTCAACGTCATTCTGATGCGTAAAGATCCGCCGTTCGACACCGAGTATATCTACTGCACCTATATCCTTGAACGTGCAGAAGAGAAAGGCACGCTGATCGTCAACAAGCCGCAGAGCCTGCGCGACTGTAACGAGAAGCTCTACACCGCCTGGTTCTCTGACCTGACGCCGGAAACCCTGGTGACCCGCAGCAAAGCCCAGTTGAAGGCATTCTGGCAGAAGCACGGCGATATCATCATGAAGCCGCTGGACGGCATGGGCGGCGCGTCGATTTTCCGCGTGAAGGAAAGCGACCCGAATATCGGCGTGATTGCCGAAACCCTGACCGAACTGGGCACCCGTTACTGCATGGCACAGAACTATATTCCGGCAATCAAGGACGGCGACAAACGCGTGCTGGTGGTGGATGGCGAACCGGTCCCTTACTGCCTGGCGCGTATCCCGCAGGGTGGCGAAACCCGTGGTAACCTGGCGGCCGGTGGCCGGGGTGAGCCGCGTCCGTTGACCGAAAGCGACTGGGAAATTGCCCGCCGCGTAGGCCCGACGCTGAAAGCCAAAGGCCTGATCTTCGTCGGACTGGATATCATCGGCGATCGTCTGACCGAAGTGAACGTCACCAGCCCGACCTGCATTCGTGAAATTGAAGCGGAATTCCCGGTCTCGATCACCGGAATGCTGATGGACGCCATCGAAAAACGCCTGCAGAAATAACCCACCAATGAGTGACAGCGCCCGGGTTTCTCCGCATACTGGTCGCTGTCGCTTTTTAAACCAGGAAACAGTACCTCTGACAATGAATTTACAGCATCACTTTCTTATTGCCATGCCTGCTCTCCAGGACCCGATTTTTCGCCGCGCCGTGGTTTATATTTGTGAATACAATGAAGACGGCGCGATGGGTATTATCATTAATAAACCGCTGGAAAATCTTCAGGTTGAAGGGATTCTGGACAAGCTGAAAATCCCGGCTGAAGCGCGACTGCCGGAGATCCGGCTTGATAAGCCCGTGATGCTGGGTGGACCTCTTGCAGAAGATCGCGGCTTTATCCTGCATACGCCGCCGGTGTTCTCTTCCAGTATTCGAATTTCGGATAACACCGTCATCACCACCTCACGTGACGTGCTCGAAACGCTGGGCACCGCAGAGCAGCCTTCTGAAGTGCTGGTGGCGCTGGGCTATTCGTCGTGGGAGAAAGGCCAGCTTGAGCAGGAGATCCTCGATAACGCCTGGCTCACCGCCCCTGCGGACATGAATATCCTGTTTAAAACGCCGATTGCCGATCGCTGGCGCGACGCGGCGAAGTTGATTGGTATTGATATTCTGACCATGCCTGGCGTAGCGGGGCACGCCTGATGAGCGGAACGCTTCTGGCCTTCGATTTTGGCACCAAAAGCATTGGCGTCGCCGTGGGGCAGCGCATCACCGGTACCGCGCGTCCGCTTACCGCCCTGAAGGCCAACGACGGTACGCCGGACTGGAATCTCATTGAGCGTCTGCTCAAAGAGTGGCAGCCGGATGACGTGATTGTCGGATTACCGCTCAACATGGACGGTACCGAACAGCCGCTGACCGCCCGGGCGCGTAAGTTCGCCAATAAAATCCATGGCCGCTTTGGCGTCTCCGTCAAGCTGCACGATGAGCGTCTCAGCACCGTCGAAGCGCGTGCGGGTCTGTTTGAGCACGGTGGCTTCCGCGCGCTCAATAAAGGCAGCGTGGACTCCGCTTCTGCCGTCATCATCCTCGAAAGCTATTTCGAGCAGGGCTTTTAAGCACAGGGGCCTACAGCCGCCCCTGCGCCCGTCTCTCCGCCAGGCTTTGGTCAAAGTTCTGCATGCCTGCCTGCTGTCCGGTTTGAATGATACCAGGCAGCTGCCACGTTTTTCCTTCTCGTATCAGATTCGCCGCCGCCGCGGTATTCACCAGCAGCTCATACAGCGCGACGCGCCCGTCCTGTAAGTCAGGAAGCAGCTTCTGCGCCAGCACCGCCCGCAGGCTGCCGGCCAGCTGGTTACGCACCGGATCTTTCTCCTGCGCCGGGAACGTATCGACAAGCCGCTCAATCGCCTGCGATGCCCCGCGCGTATGCAGCGTCGCCAGCACCAGGTGCCCGGTCTCCGCTGCCGTTAGCGCCAGGCGGATCGTTTCGCTGTCGCGCAGCTCTCCCAGCAAAATCACGTCCGGATCCTGGCGTAAGGCACTGCGCAGCGCATCGGCAAATGACGGGCTGTGCTGGCCGATCTCCCGCTGCTGGATCAGGCAACGCTCGCTCTGATAGATAAACTCCACCGGATCTTCGAGCGTGAGAATATGGCCGTCAGTATGGTGGTTGAGAAAATCGACCATCGCCGCCAGCGTCGTGGATTTGCCGCTGCCGGTCGCCCCCGTCACCAGAATCAACCCGGACGCATTGGTTAACAGTTCCGGGATAACCCTCGGTGCGCCCAGCGAAGCGAGCTGCGGACAGGTACGCGGCAACAGCCGTAGCGTCACAGAGACTCCGCGCATCTGCTTAAAGGCGCTGCCGCGCAGGCGCTGGCCTCCTGCCACCGTCGCGGCAAAATCCACCTGCCCGCTGGCCCACCATATCCCCTGCTGCTCATCGTTGAGCCACGCTTTTAACAACGCCCCGAGGTCCGGAGAAGGAAACGGTGCCGGTTCAAGGCGGCCCGTTCTGCGCCAGCGGGGTGGCGAATCACTGCACAGGTGTAGATCGGAGACGTTATGCTTTACACTAAGGGCCACAATTTCTTCCACATCCATAGACTACTCCTCGGAAAATGAACGACATTGCGCATAACCTGGCACAGGTCCGGGACAAAATCTCAGCCGCCGCAACGCGTTGCGGCCGGGCTTCAGAAGAAATTACGCTACTTGCTGTCAGCAAAACCAAGCCTGCGAGCGTCATCGCAGAAGCCATTGACGCAGGCCAGCGGGCGTTTGGTGAAAACTACGTCCAGGAAGGCGTGGATAAAATTCGCTACTTCCAGGAACAGGGGAAGACGGATCTGCAGTGGCACTTTATCGGCCCACTGCAGTCGAACAAAAGCCGTCTGGTGGCGGAGCACTTCGACTGGTGCCATACCGTTGACCGTCTGCGCATTGCGACACGCCTGAACGACCAGCGTCCGGCAGAGATGCCAGCGCTTAACGTGCTGATTCAAATCAACATCAGCGATGAAAACAGCAAGTCCGGCATTGCGCTGAGCGAGCTGGATGCGCTGGCAGCCGAGGTGGCCGAACTGCCGCGCTTAAGCCTGCGTGGTTTGATGGCAATCCCGGCGCCTGAGTCAAGTTATGAAAGGCAGTTTGCCGTGGCACAGCAAATGGCTGTAGCATTTGAGGCGCTTAAAGCGCGCTATAACACGGTAGACACGCTTTCTCTGGGCATGTCGGATGATATGGAAGCCGCCATTGCGGCAGGCAGCACGATGGTGCGCATCGGCACGGCAATTTTCGGTGCGCGCGACTACTCAAAATAATAAGGAAACCTGAGGAACGCCATGAAGACGTTGACTTTCCTGCTCTCAACGGTCATTGAGCTGTACACGATGGCGCTTTTGCTGCGCGTCTGGATGCAGTGGGCCCGCTGTGATTTTTACAATCCGTTCTCGCAGTTTGTCGTGAAAATCACGCAGCCTGTTGTCGGACCGCTGCGCCGTATTATCCCGGCCATGGGGCCCATCGACAGTTCGTCTCTGCTGGTGGCGTTTATTCTGAGCGTTATCAAAGCGATTGTGCTGTTTATGGTCTTCACCTTCCAGCCGATCATCTGGATTGTCGCCGTCCTGATTTTGATCAAAACCATCGGTCTGCTGATCTTCTGGGTGCTGCTGGTCATGGCGATCATGAGCTGGGTGAGCCAGGGCCGTAGCCCGGTGGAGTACGCCTTGATTCAGCTGACCGAGCCGCTGCTGCGCCCGATCCGTAACCTGCTTCCGTCTATGGGCGGCATCGATTTTTCGCCGATGATCCTGGTTCTGCTGCTCTATGTGATCAACATGGGGGTCGCTGAACTGCTGCAGTCCACGGGTGATATGCTGCTGCCGGGGCTGTGGATGGCGCTATGAGTGCCGTAAGCACCTGCGCTGACGGGCTGGTTTTACGGCTGTATATTCAGCCGAAAGCCAGCCGTGACGGTATTGTTGGACTGCATGGCGACGAGTTAAAAGTCGCCATCACTGCCCCGCCCGTTGACGGCCAGGCGAACGCGCATCTGACCAAATATCTGGCAAAACAGTTTCGCGTGGCTAAAAGCCAGGTCATCATTGAAAAAGGCGAACTGGGGCGGCATAAACAGGTAAAAATCCTCAACCCGCAATCTATCCCGACGGAAGTCGCGGCTTTGACAGAACAGGACTAAACCATGCAGAAAGTTGTTCTCGCGACCGGTAATGCCGGTAAAGTGCGCGAGCTGGCCTCGCTATTACATGATTTTGGGCTGGATGTGGTCGCCCAGACCGAGCTCGGCGTGGATTCCGCCGACGAGACGGGGCTGACGTTTATCGAAAACGCGATCCTGAAAGCACGCCATGCCGCACAGATTACGGGCCTGCCCGCAATCGCTGACGACTCCGGTCTGGCGGTCGATTTTCTCGGCGGCGCGCCGGGGATCTACTCTGCCCGTTATTCCGGCGTTGACGCTACCGACCAGCAGAATCTGGAAAAGCTGCTTGTCGCCCTGAAAGACGTCCCGGACGAACAGCGCACCGCGCAGTTCCACTGCGTGCTGGTCTATCTGCGTCACGCGGAAGACCCGACGCCGATCGTCTGCCACGGCAGCTGGCCGGGCGTGATTACCCGTGTAGCAGCTGGCAAAGGCGGCTTTGGTTACGACCCGATTTTCTTTGTCCCTTCCGAGGGCAAAACCGCTGCGGAACTGACCCGCGAAGAAAAAAGCGCGATATCCCACCGCGGACGCGCGCTGAAACTGTTACTGGAAGCACTGCGTAATGGCTAATTTGCCACCTCTGAGTCTGTATATTCACATCCCGTGGTGCGTGCAAAAATGCCCGTACTGCGATTTCAACTCGCACGCGCTGAAGGGCGAAGTGCCGCACGATGACTACGTTGCGCATCTGCTGGCCGACCTGGATGCCGATGTACCTTACGCACAGGGACGTGAAGTTAAGACCATTTTCATTGGTGGCGGTACGCCGAGCCTGCTGTCAGGCCCGGCGATGCAAACGCTGCTGGACGGCGTGCGTGCGCGCCTGAACCTGGCAGCGGATGCTGAAATTACGATGGAAGCCAACCCCGGCACCGTTGAGGCCGACCGTTTTGTCGACTACCAGCGCGCGGGCGTGAACCGCATCTCCATCGGCGTGCAGAGCTTTAGCGAGCCGAAGCTGAAGCGCCTGGGGCGTATTCACGGCCCGGAAGAGGCGAAACGCGCGGCAAACCTGGCGACCGGTCTGGGCCTGCGCAGCTTTAACCTCGATCTGATGCACGGCCTGCCGGATCAGTCTCTGGAAGAGGCGCTGGACGATTTGCGCCAGGCCATTGCGCTGAATCCCCCTCATCTGTCGTGGTACCAGCTCACCATCGAGCCCAACACCCTTTTTGGCTCGCGTCCGCCGGTGCTGCCGGATGACGACGCGCTGTGGGATATCTTCGAGCAGGGTCACCAGCTGTTAACCGCGGCGGGCTATCAGCAGTACGAAACGTCGGCATATGCAAAGCCGGGCTACCAGTGTCAGCACAACCTGAACTACTGGCGCTTTGGCGACTATCTCGGCATCGGCTGCGGCGCACACGGCAAGGTGACCTTCCCGGACGGGCGTATTCTGCGTACTGCCAAAACCCGCCACCCTCGCGGGTATATGGAAGGCCGCTACCTGGAGCGTCAGCACGACGTCGAGGCGGCGGATAAGCCGTTTGAGTTCTTTATGAACCGCTTCCGTCTGCTGGAAGCCGCGCCGCGCGCTGAGTTTGCGCTGTACACCGGGCTGCCGGAGTCGGTGATTCGCCCGCAGATCGACGAAGCGCTGGCGCAGGGGTATCTCACGGAATGTGAGGAATACTGGCAGATCACCGAGCACGGCAAACTGTTCCTCAATTCCCTTCTTGAGCTGTTCCTCGCCGAAGATTCCTGAAGGTTGGTTCAGGATTTTGCATCCCGTTCTGTCGGCTGAGGGAAAGGCTGGCAGAGTGTGGGGATGGAAATTACGCGTTCATATGCAAAACAGCTCAGACGCGAGCTGACAACGGAAGAAAGGCGGCTTTGGTATCTACTGCGCAGCCGCCGTTTCGAAAATTATAAATTTCGCCGACAGCATCCGGTAGGAAACTACATACTGGATTTCGCCTGCTGCGAAGCACGTCTGGCAGTTGAGCTGGATGGCGGACAGCATGATGAAAATCAGGAATACGATCATCAAAGGACGTTGTGGTTAAACCAAAAGGGCTGGCACGTTATTCGATTCTGGAACAACGAACTTTGGAATAATGAAGAGGCTGTGTTGGAAAAGATCCTTGAGACACTGCAAATGCTGCAACCCTCACCCCGGCCCTCTCCCTGAAAGGGAGAGGGAGCAAACCATCCCCTCGCCCCTTTGGGGAGAGGGTTAGGGTGAGGGGCCCAGCGCGCAGAGACCTTACTTCAGCGTCCCCACCAGCGCCTTCCGGCTGTCTTCCAGCGACACCACGCGTTTACACACGTCTTTGCCGAACTGCTGGAAATCATCTTCCTGGTTTTTCCACTCGTTCTGAATGGAAGTTTGCAGGCCGCCCAGACTGCCCAGCACGCCCTGCAGCGGGTTACCGCCGCCTTTCAGCACCGCTTTGGCGCCCATCTCGTTGATGCTGTCCTGCAGGATGCCGCCCATCGCCTGGTTCACCAGCTGCTGCCCGTCAGCACGAACCTGATCGATCGCCTTGTAGTGGAACGTCAGGCCGTCGGAGCGCGTCTCGATAATGCGGTTCATCTGTTCTTTAAGCTGCTTGTCCAGCTTCGTCAGGCGGGTGCGCATGTTACTGCTCTCACCCACCTCTTTGGTGATGATCTTATCCAGCGCCACGCGGCTCTTTTCGACGCGCGTCAGGGCACCTTCATTAATCCACGGCAGCGCGGTACGCAATTCGGACTGGTAGTCTTTCGCCTGCTCGCGCTGTGCGGCAGTCAGGTTGTACTGTTTGCCGTTATAGGTGACGTTCCCTTCTGGCGTAATTACCAGATTGCCGTTCTCGCCTTTGACCTGCACGGTTTGCGGGCTCAACACCACGTCATCACGCGGGGTGACGCTACATTGATAATCCGCATGGGCGGTGAATACGGTTGCCATCAAAGCAACTGCCAGCAACGTTTTGCGCATCTTAAACACTCCCTCAGACAAAACGGGCCAGCTAATGCTGGCCCCTTACTGCTTAATTAGTCCCACCAAACGTCGAAAAGTTCGCTGACGCGGACATCTTCGAGCTTGTGGTCTTCAAGCCATTTACGGACCAGAGCCTGATGTTCTTCGGTGCATTTACCCACTTCCTGGGTGCAGATCAGACCTTCCCAGGCCAGATAGCCGCTACCGTCGAAGGCCAGTTTGTTAGGCTCGATCACCTCGTTGATGAACGCATCCACGTCCTGATCGATCTGCTCAACGCTGGTGCCCTCCGGGAAACGCCACGCAACGGAGAAGCCCACTTCCTGGAATTCTTCGATGTGCATCTTTTTACGCAGACGACGGCTACGATTCTTTGCCATTATTTCACCCTCTCGAACATTAAGTCCCATACACCGTGACCAAGACGATGGCCACGCTGTTCAAATTTCGTTACCGGACGCGATTCCGGACGCGGTACATAGTCGTTATTCGCAGACTGGTTTTTATAACCGTCGAGCGACGACATCACTTCCAGCATATGTTCCGCATACGGTTCCCAGTCGGTCGCCATATGGAAGACACCGCCCAGCTTCAGCTTGCTTTTAACCAGCTCGGCAAACGGCGCCTGAACGATACGGCGTTTATTATGACGCGCTTTATGCCACGGGTCAGGGAAAAAGAGCTGAACCATGGTTAAAGAATTGTCAGGAATCATTTTGTGCAACACTTCCACCGCGTCGTGACACATCACGCGCAGGTTCTCAACGCCCTCTTCATGGACCGTTGCCAGACACGCGCCCACGCCCGGCGAATGCACTTCGATACCAAGGAAGTTCTGCTCCGGGCGCGCTTTCGCCATGGTCACCAGCGAGGCGCCCATACCGAAGCCAATTTCCAACGTGACCGGCGCGTCGCGGTCAAACAGCTCGGCAAAATCCAGAGGCTGCTCGCTGAACTCAACGCCCATCACCGGCCAGTAGTTGTCCAGCGCGTGTTGCTGACCTTTTGTCAGGCGGCCCTGACGACGGACAAAGCTGCGAATACGGCGCAGCGGGCGACCGTTTTCATCAAATTCCGGTGAAATGACGTCGTTTTTCATAAAAGAGTTGTCTGCTTGTGAGAATGTTCAGGAAACGGGCATTATCCAAAGTTAAGGCTTCTATGCAAGCATGGGAAAGATCCGGTTTACAGCAGATTGACGCTGTGCTGCAATCTGCGTCCCTGATTATGCGAATCGATGACCATGCAAGCCTCTCAATTTTCAGCCCAGGTGCTGGACTGGTACGACAAATACGGGCGTAAAACCCTGCCCTGGCAAATTGAAAAAACGCCGTACAAAGTATGGCTCTCCGAGGTGATGTTGCAACAAACGCAGGTCGCCACGGTGATCCCTTACTTCGAGCGTTTTATGGCGCGCTTCCCGACGGTGACCGATCTGGCCAATGCCCCGCTGGACGAGGTCCTGCACCTGTGGACCGGGCTGGGCTATTACGCCCGCGCGCGCAACCTGCACAAGGCCGCACAGCAGGTCGCGACGCGCCACAACGGGAAATTCCCAGAAACTTTCGACGAGGTGGCGGACTTACCCGGCGTCGGGCGTTCGACCGCAGGCGCCATTCTCTCCCTGTCTTTAGGCAAGCATTTCCCGATCCTCGACGGCAACGTCAAGCGCGTGCTGGCACGCTGCTATGCCGTTGACGGCTGGCCGGGGAAGAAGGATGTTGAAAAACGCCTTTGGGAAATCAGTGAAGCGGTTACCCCAGCCAACGGCGTCGAGCGTTTCAACCAGGCGATGATGGATCTCGGCGCCATGGTCTGCACGCGCTCAAAACCCAAATGCGAGCTCTGCCCGGTGAATAATCTTTGCGTGGCGTATGCCAACCATTCCTGGGCGCAGTATCCGGGCAAGAAACCCAAACAGACGCTGCCGGAGCGCACCGGCTATATGCTGCTGATGCAGCACGGTGATGAGGTCTTCCTCGCCCAGCGTCCGCCGAGCGGTCTGTGGGGTGGTCTATACTGCTTCCCACAGTTTGAAGATGAAGACTTGCTGCGTGAATGGCTTAAACAGCGCGGGATTGCTGCCGATAACCTGACGCAGCTGACCGCGTTTCGCCACACCTTCAGCCATTTCCATCTGGATATTGTGCCGATGTGGCTTCCCGTGTCCTCCGTCGCCTCGTGCATGGATGAAGGCACCGCTCTCTGGTATAACTTAGCGCAACCGCCATCAGTCGGACTGGCGGCTCCCGTGGAGCGCCTGTTACAGCAATTACGTGCCGGTGCAATGGTTTAGCATCGACAAGAAAAAGAGGAATGAGTATGGCCAGAACGATTTTTTGTACTTTCCTGCAGCGTGACGCTGAGGGCCAGGATTTCCAGCTTTATCCGGGCGAGCTGGGTAAACGCATCTACAATGAAATCTCCAAAGAAGCCTGGGGACAGTGGCAGAAAAAGCAGACCATGCTGATCAACGAGAAGAAACTCAGCATGATGAACCCGGAACACCGCAAGCTGCTGGAGCAGGAGATGGTGAGCTTCCTGTTCGAAGGTAAAGACGTGCACATCGAAGGCTATACGCCACCGGAAAAATAACATCGAGCGGCTGTTGCCCGGCGGCGCTTCGCTTGCACGGGCCTACGGTTTTGTAGGCCGGGTAAGCGCAGCGCCACCCGGCGAAAGCAACGACTAAGCAAACACAACACGCACTCCCGGAATGATGAAAAAACTTTTAGCGCTAGCCCTTGTTGCGCCGTTGCTTGTCTCGTGTTCGTCAAAAAAAGGCGATGATTACAACGAAGCCTGGATCAAGGACACCAACGGTTTTGACATTTTGATGGGGCAGTTTGCCCACAACATCGAGAACATATGGGGATTTAACGAAGTTCTTATTGCCGGACCTAAGGACTACGTTAAGTACACCGACGCCTATCTGACCCGTAGCCACATCAACTTTGATGAGGGGACGATCACGATTGAGACCATCGCAGGCACAGACCCTGCGGCTCGACTCCGTCAGGCCATTATCAAAACCCTGCTGATGGGTGACGATCCGGGCTCAATCGATCTCTACTCCGATGCCGACGATATCACCATCTCGAAAGAGCCGTTCCTGTACGGTCAGGTCGTCGATCAGACCGGCCAGCCAATCCGCTGGGAAGGTCGCGCCACGAAATTTGCCGACTACCTGCTGCAGACGCGCCTGAAGAGCCGCTCTAACGGTCTGAAGATCATCTATAGCGTCACCATCAACCTCGTCCCGAACCACCTCGACAAGCGTGCGCATAAGTATCTGGGCATGGTGCGTCAGGCCTCGCGTAAATACGGCGTGGATGAGTCGCTGATCCTGGCGATTATGCAGACCGAATCCTCGTTTAACCCGTATGCGGTAAGCCGTTCCGACGCCCTGGGGCTGATGCAGGTGGTGCAGCACAGCGCCGGTAAAGACGTGTTCCGCGCGCAGGGGAAATCCGGCACGCCGAGCCGCAGCTATCTGTTCGACCCGCAGAGCAACATTGATACCGGCACGGCCTATCTGGCGATGCTGAACAATGTCTACCTCGGCGGCATCGACAACCCGACGTCGCGTCGCTATGCGGTAATCACCGCCTATAACGGCGGCGCGGGCAGCGTGCTGCGCGTCTTCTCAAATGACAAAGTGCAGGCCGCGAACATCATCAACAGCATGGCGCCGGGGGATGTCTACGCCACCCTGACCACCCGCCACCCGTCCGCGGAATCCCGTCGTTATCTGTATAAGGTGAATACGGCGCAGAAGAACTACCGTCGCCGGTGATCCGCACACCTTCTCCTGCAAGGAGAAGGTGTTCTGCTTCCCCCCACCCATACGAAAATGTTATTTGCATCACAATCCAAACTGCAAATTAATGTGGATTGCATTTTTTTGCGGGAGGTAACAAAACATATCGTTGCCAACTGATAGAATTGCATCAAATAACAACCCTGAATGTTTCTATAACAACATATCTCCCGCTCACTTGTGAGGAAAGTAACATGAACCTTAAGCTGCAGCTTAAAATATTGTCGTTTCTGCAGTTCTGCCTGTGGGGTAGCTGGCTGACTACACTCGGCTCCTATATGTTTGTGACGCTCAAGTTCGATGGTGCGTCAATCGGTGCCGTCTACAGCTCGCTCGGTATTGCGGCTGTCTTCATGCCAACGCTGCTGGGGATCGTGGCGGATAAATGGTTAAGCGCCAAATGGCTGTACATGCTTTGCCACCTGGTGGGCGCGGGGACGCTGTTTATGGCAGCCCAGGTGACCACGCCGGGGGCGATGTTCATGGTGATCCTGCTCAACTCGCTGGCCTATATGCCAACGCTTGGGCTGATCAACACCATCTCCTACTACCGCCTGAAGTCCGCGGATATGGATATCGTGACCGATTTCCCGCCAATCCGTATCTGGGGCACCATCGGCTTTATCATGGCAATGTGGGGCGTAAGCTTCGCGGGCTTCGAACTGAGCCATATGCAGCTGTATATCGGTGCGGCGCTCTCCGTATTGCTGGCGATCTTCACCCTGACGCTGCCAACCATTCCGGTGTCTAACCAGCAGAAAAACCAGAGCTGGAGCACCATGCTCGGCCTGGATGCCTTCGCGCTGTTCAAAAACAAACGCATGGCGATCTTTTTCATCTTCTCCATGCTGCTGGGCGCGGAGCTGCAGATCACCAACATGTTCGGCAACACCTTCCTGCACAGCTTCGATAACAACCCGCTGTTCTCCGGCAGCTTTATCGTTGAGCATGCGTCGGTGATGATGTCCATCTCTCAGATCTCTGAGACGCTGTTCATCCTGACCATCCCGTTCTTCCTGAGCCGCTACGGCATCAAGAACGTCATGCTGATCAGTATCGCGGCGTGGATGCTGCGCTTCGGTCTGTTCGCCTACGGCGACCCAAGCCCGTTCGGCACGGTGCTGCTGGTGCTGTCGATGATTGTTTACGGCTGCGCCTTCGACTTCTTCAACATCTCCGGCTCGGTGTTTGTGGAAAAAGAGGTTAAACCTGAAATCCGCGCCAGCGCGCAGGGTATGTTCCTGATGATGACCAACGGCTTCGGCTGTATTCTGGGCGGCGTGGTAAGCGGTAAAGTGGTTGAGATGTACACCACCAACGGCATCACCAACTGGCAGCCGGTGTGGCTGATCTTCGCGGCGTACTCGCTGGTGCTGTTCTTCGCGTTCATCGCACTGTTCAAGTACAAGCACGTGCGTGAACCACACGGTGCGCAGCCGATCGCGCATTGATTGTTGTGCCCGGTGGCGCTGCGCTTACCGGGCCTACAAAACCAGACCGTAGGCCGGGTAAGGCGAAGCCGCCACCCGGCTATTTTATTGCAGAGAGCACCCACCCCACCGACAGCAAATCCGCGCTGCCGCCCGGGCTCAGGTTCCGTTCAATCAGTGCGTTATCCATTCTGATCAACGCCTCGCGGTCCCAGCCGTTATCCAGCAGTTCCCGCGCGTAGGCCTGAACGTAGCGCAGCCCTTCCATGCCGCCGCGAGAAACCAGATTGCTGTCCTGATTGACGGCCATCAGGCGCAACAGCAGGCCGTGAAGCGACTGTCCGTTCCACGAATCCAAAGCCTTACGCACCGTCGCAAAGCCGCTCTCCGCCTCACCGCGCGCGCCGGTTAAGCCGTACTGCTTAAACTGCCGCTCGCCCGCCGTCGCCCGTCCGCTGCGTGCGGCCAGCTCCCGCGAAACCAGCCCGCGGCAGATGTTACTCACCTCACAGCAGAGGCTCTCTGCGGTGACATGCTTCACGCGCCCGGCGGCGAAGCACAGTAAGCCAAGGGCAAAAATACCGCCTTTGTGCGTGTTCACTCCGTTCGTTGCGGCGTACATCGCCTGCTCGCAGGCCATCCCCATCGGGCGGAGAAGTCGTAGCTGTTCCCCAGCCGGCTTATCCGCATGCGCGCTGCCCAGCTCGGCAAAGCGCGAAAACCACGGCGTAATCGCCGCAATGCTGCGGACGAACAGCGCGTGGTCCATATCGCGATGGGAACCGTTATTGAGTTTGTCCACCAGCCCCGGCTTGGGCGTCAGCTCCAGCTCCTGCCACAGCGCCGCTTCGGCAAGCGCGGGCACGTCAGCCGGGCGCGGTTTAGTCGCGAGCAAACCAGTCATCGATCGTCTTCTCCACGCGGGAAACCACCTGCTCAACGGGGTGATTGCGCGAACGGGAACAGGCGTGGGCGGGCGCGTCGCAGATCAGGCAGCGCCTGAGATTCCCCCCCAGCGACTGACGCCCGACGTGGCCGTGCTGAGGGCAAATCACGTCCAGATCCCACAGCCTGCCGAGCGGGTGCGTCTGCTCCAGATCCGCACAGTGCGCTTTGATTTCCACCGCCGGATGGGCCACGCACCACAGGGCTTCGGGCCCGGTCGGGAGCCACAGCACCTGGCGGTCCAGCACCTGCCAACGGTTTTCCCACAGCAGCTGGTCGCACATCTGCAGCGCCACGCCCATGGTATTGCGGTAGCGCAGGCAGTCCTTGATTTCCCCTGGCGTGACCAGCGTGAGGGAGATCACCGGTTGTTGATAGTGCTCAAGCATGTCAGCCTGGCGCGCTGCGCGGCGCTCTTTCGCCGCCAGCAGTTCGTCAAGGCTGACACCCGCCCGCACGGGTGTCGCTAAAGTCATACTTCCTCCTTCACCTGTCGCACGGTGTCGATCACGCTGCCGTCGCGGTAGCGGATCACCCCGACGATTTTGTCGGTAAATTCAATCGGTTTCGGGACGCCGGTCAGGGAGATCGCTCGCTCGTACAGCGCGTTGATATCCACAACCTTCAGCCCGGCCTCCAGCAGCCGCTCGCGGATTTCGGGGCGCCCCGGGTTGACCGCGATGCCGTGATCGGTGACCAGCACGTCGATGCTCTCCCCCGGCGTAAGGCGCGTGGTAACGTGCTTCACCACCGTCGGAATGCGGCTGCGCAGCAGCGGCGCGACCACAATGGTCAGGTTCGCCGCGGCGGCCACGTCGCAGTGCCCGCCGGACGCGCCGCGCATCACGCCGTCGGAGCCGGTGATAACATTGACGTTGAACTCGACGTCGATCTCCAGGGCGCTGAGGATCACCACGTCGAGCTGGTCGCAGCTTGCCGCCTTGCTGCCGGGGTTGGCGTAGACGTTGGTGGAGATCTCCACGTGGTTCGGGTTACGCGCCAGCGAGGCCGCCGCCTGACCGTCAAAGCACTGGGTATCGAGCAGCTTTTCGATGAGCCCCTTCTCGTGCAGATCCACCAGGCTGCCGGTGATGCCGCCGAGCGCAAAGCGCGCCTTCACGCCGCCGCGCTCCATCTTCTCTTCCATAAAGCGGGTGCAGGCCGTGGCCGCCGCGCCGGAGCCGGTCTGCATCGAGAAGCCCGGTTTGAAGTAGCCGGAATGCTCGATCACGTCCGCCGCATAGCGGGCGATCATCAGCTCGCGCGGGTTGCTGGTGACGCGCGCCGCGCCGACGCTGATTTTCGCCGGGTCGCCCACGCTCTCCACCTGCACGATGTAGTCCACCTGGTCCTGCACCAGGCTGGCGGGCATATTGGGGAACGGCACCAGCTCTTCGGTCAGCAGCACTACCTTGCGGGCAAAGTGGGCGTCCACCATGGCGTAGCCCAGCGAGCCGCAGCACGATTTTCCGTGCGTCCCGTTGGCGTTGCCAAACGCATCGCTGCACGGCACGCCGAGAAACGCCACGTCGATATTCAGCTCGCCGTCCTGGAGCAGCTTCACGCGCCCGCCGTGGGAGTGAATTTGCACCGGCTCGTCCATCAGCCCGTGGGAGATGGCATCCGCCAGCCTGCCGCGCATGCCCGAGGTGTAAATCCGGGTGATGACGCCGCTTTCGATATGCTCGATCAGCGCGTCGTTGCAGGTCATCAGCGAGCTGGAGGCCAGCGTCAGGTTTTTGAAGCCCATCCGCGCCAGCAGCGCCACGACGGTGTTGATCACCCGGTCGCCTTCGCGAAACGCATGGTGGAAGGAGATGGTCATCCCGTCCTGCAGGCCGCAGCGTTTAGCCGCCTCTTCAATGGAGGCACACAGCTTGCGGCTGTGCTTCGCATCGCTGTCCGCCAGCCACGGCGTGGCGCTGTGGGCGGTATCAAACGGTTTTAAGTCCCGCAGATGGGGAAAATTCACGTGAAGAAGTTCAGTCTGATTCATTGTCTTATCCTTACCGACGCACGCCGGAGGCCGCCGCGCGCTCCAGCACCACCTGCGCGTGGTTAATAATCGGTGCATCCACCATTTTGCCGTTGAGCGACACCACGCCCAGGCCGTTACGCTCGCCCTCTTCTGCCGCCTCAATCACCCTTCTGGCGTGATCCACCTCTTCCTGCGTCGGGGCGTAGGCGTTGTGCAACAGGTCAATCTGGCGCGGGTTAATCAGTGATTTGCCGTTGAAGCCCATCTTGCGGATCAAATCGACCTCACGCAGGAACCCGGCCTCGTCGTTAACGTCTGACCACACCACGTCGAAGGCGTCGATGCCCGCCGCACGGGCAGCGTGCAGCACGGCGCAGCGGGCGTAGAACAGCTCGGTGCCGTCGCCGCGCTCGGTCTGCATGTCCATCACGTAGTCAAAGGCGGCCAGCGCAATGCCGATAAGGCGAGGAGAGCTGCGGGCAATCGCCACGGCGTTGATGACGCCAATGGCCGATTCAATCGCCGCCATCACGCGGGTGGAGCCGACCTCGCGGCCGCACGCCTGCTCGATGCGCTCGAGGTGGCCCTCCAGCTCGTAAATGTCGTCCGGAGTATCGGTTTTCGGCAGACGGATCACGTCCACGCCGGCCCGCACGGCGGCTTCCAGATCCAGCAGACCAAACGGCGTGTTCAGCGGGTTAATGCGCACCACGGTTTCGATATCCTGATACATCGGGTGCTGCAGCGCGTGGAACACCAGCATGCGCGCCGTATCCTTCTCGCGCAGGGCAACGGCGTCCTCAAGGTCAAACATGATGGCGTCAGGACGGTAGATAAAGGCGGTTGAGAGCATGGCGGCGTTAGCGCCCGGCAGGAACAGCATACTGCGGCGGAGTTTGCTCATTTCAGCGCCCCCCAGTTGATGGCCTGTTCATCGGCGGCACGCAGCAGCGCGCTTTGCAGGCGGGCGCGGATCACACAGTCCAGCGCCCCTTTGTCTTCAATAATGATTAATCCCTGGTGCACGTTCATGGCGCGCAATGTGTCGTTGACCACCTGGCGAATCTGCTCGCCAAACTGCTTAATCACTTCGCTGTGGATGACGATCTCCAGCTCGCCGTGAGCGGGAGCGATTTTCACCATCAGGTCGCTGGACTCCTGCGTTCCGGCCAGCGCCTCCCTTACAATTTTCATGATAAATTCCTGGTAGTTAAGCGACTTCCGCACTCGCACGGTAATGCGTTTCGAGATGCGCGAAGGTGGAGTCCGGGACAATCTCCCGGATCCGGGAAAACTGCTGTGTCTTCAGTAAGCGGCGCACTTCGGACGCCGATATGGCGTTACCGGTGGCCTTGATGCGCGGCATTTCCACCACCTCAATATGCGAGGCCAGCAGGTCGTGCAGCGTCTGGTTGTACTGGCGGGTGATGTCGCAGAACGGCTCCGAGCCGATGAAGCGGTGCGTGATGCCGAGCGCCGGGGCAATGAAATCCCGGAAGATCAGCACGTCGATCTCGCTCCACGCCTGCTGCACCTTGCCGGTCTCCTTCAGGAAGTAGGCCGGAAACGTGGCGCGGGAAATGATGTACTGCGAGCCCTCATGCACCACCACGTTCGGCAGGTGCGCCACGCCCGCGCGCACCATCTCGAGACGCGCGCTGAACGGGAAGAACGACGCGTCTTCGCGCACCACGAACAGATGCAGGGCGTCACACTGCGCCGCCGCCTGCTCCACCAGATGGCGATGCCCGAGGGTGAACGGATTGGCGTTCATCACGATGGCGCCAATCTTCTCCCCACACCTGCGGTTCGCGCGCAGAGAACGGCAGTAGCGCGCGATCCCCTGCGGGGTGTTTTCCATCAGCACGGCGTTGTTCCCGCTCTGGGCAATCGGCCAGAAGCCGCTGCGGGCAAAACGCTCCCGGTTGCACGGCCGGGTGCAGAGGAAGAGGTGAAAATGCCCACGCTCCAGCGCCGCATTTTGCACCTCCGCCAGCAGCCGCGCGCTGAGGTTCTCGCCGCGAAGCTGCTCGTTGACCGCCACGCACTTGATGACGTTGGCGGCAAGCCCTGCGCACCCCACCAGCTGCGGGCCGGACCAGGCTTCGACAAACAGCGTGATGTCGTTGTCCAGGCCAAGGCCGCTGTCTGCCAGCAGGTAACGGATCTGGCTCAAGCGTTCCGGATGTTTCGCCACCAGCGTGTGGCGAAAATCGATGGGTTGCGAATGCATGCTGCCGCCTTACTTAATGTGCTGCCGCGAGCCCGACGGCTGGCGCTTCCACGATCACGTTGCTCAGATGACCGATATGCTCGATCTCCACCTCAATGCGATCCCCCTCTTTCATAAACAGCGGCGGATTGCGCTTTTTACCCACCCCACCAGGGGATCCGGTGATGATCACATCGCCCGGACTCAAGCGGGTGAAGGTGCTGATGTATATGATCAGCTCCGCCACCTTGTGGATCATGCTGCTGGTGTTGTCTTCCTGCACCATGCGGCCGTTCAGCCAGGTGCGGATTGCCAGTTGGTGCGGATCCGGGATCTCGTCCGCCGTCGCCATCCACGGGCCAAACGCGCCGGTTTTGCGCCAGTTTTTACCGGCGGTAAACCAGGTGTGCTGCCAGTCGCGGGCGGAGCCGTCCATGTAGCAGCTGTAGCCGGCCACGTGGCGCAGGGCGTCGTCGCGGCTGATGTTCTCCCCGCCTTTACCGATGATCACCGCCAGCTCGCCTTCGTAGTCGAATTCGCTGGAGTGGCGCGGCTTCAGCACCGGCTCGTTGTGGCCGGTCTGTGAGTCCGGGAAGCGGACAAACAGCGTTGGGGCCGGGTTGTGCTGGTCAAACTCCTTGCGCTTGTCGGCGTAGTTCATGCCCACGCAGAGGATTTTTTCCGGCTGCTCAATCACCGGTAAGAAGGTGATGGCGCTCATCGGCACGTCCACGGCATCGTTCAGGTAGCGGGTGGCCTGCGCCAGCCCGTTGCCCTGCAGCAGCGCCTTAAGGTCGCTGTAGCGGTCGCCCAGACGGCGGCCCAAATCAATCACGCCGTCGGCCTGGACGATGCCGTAGCTGCGTTTTCCCTGGTATAAAAAGCTTGCGAGTTTCATTGTTCTTTCCTGAAAACTTAAACGAGGAAGTTGCCCAGAATCAGCAGAGAGATGGAGACGTTAATCGCCCCGCCGATACGGGTAGCAATCTGGGCGAACGGCATCAGGCTCATGCGGTTGCCTGCGGTCAGGATCGCCACGTCGCCGGTACCGCCCTGGCCGCTCTGGCAGCAGGAGACGATGGCGACATCAATCGGGTGCATGCCAATCTTTTTGCCGACGAAGAACCCGGTCGCCACGAGCGCGGAGACGGTGCTGATAATCACCAGCAGGTTGGTCAGCGTGAAGGCGGCCACCAGTTCATGCCATGGGGTGATGGCCACGCCAACGGCAAAGAGAATCGGGTAGGTCACGGAGGTCTGGAAGAACTTGTACACCACCTGCGAGCCTTCCAGCAGGCGCGGAGAGGCGCCGTTGCAGAGCTTCACCAGCACCGCCATAAACAGCATGCCGACCGGCGCAGGCAGGCCAATCAGCTTGTGGCCGAGCATGCCCAGCATGTAGAGCAGCACCGCCAGCAGCGCGCCGGAGGCGATCGTGGTCACGTCCGCTTTGCCGGAGAACGCAGGCTGAGAGACGGTGGCATCGGCATTGGCGCGGTTAGGCATCAGCTGGCCTTCACCGGTCAGATGCGGGTAGCGCTTACCAAGCTGGTTCAGGCAGCCGGAGATGATGATCGCCGTCAGACCGCCGAGCATGACCATCGGCAGCACGCGACCGAGCGCCACGCCCTGGTCCATATGCAGCAGGGTGGCATAGCCGATGGAAAGCGGGATCGCCCCTTCCCCAACGCCGCCCGCCATGATTGGCAGGATGATAAAGAAGAAGATCTGGAATGGCTCAAGACCCAGCGCCAGGCCGACGCCCATCCCCACCAGCATGCCGACGATTTCGCCGCACAGCATCGGGAAGAAGATGCGCAGGAAGCCCTGAATCAGCACCGTACGGTTCATGCTCATGATGCTGCCGACAATAATGCAGCAGATATAGAGGTAGAGAATGTTGGTGGATTTGTAGAACTTGGTCGTGGACTCGACCACCACGTCCGGCAGCAGGCCATAATAGACCAGCGCGGAAGGGATAAAGGTGGCGCAAATCGCCGCCGCGCCGAGCTTGCCGACAATCGGCAGGCGTTTACCAAACTCACCGCAGGCAAAGCCGAAGAAGGCCAGCGTCGCCACCATCACCACGATATCGCTCGGCAGTTTTCCGCCCAGGCAATCAATGGCGATCAGCGCGCCCGCCAGAACGAACAGCGGCAGAGGAATAATCCCGATTTTCCAGGTATCCATAATATGCCACCAGCGCTCTTTGAGCGAAGGCCGCTGAATTTCAATCGGGTCGTGGGTAACAGAGAAAGAATCGTCAGTTGTGCTCATAATAAGCCCCTTGGTTATTTTGTGCGTTCAGCTTAGAGTCACAAAGGCTTACTTTATGTGAGGAATGACATATTAAAAGCGAAGTTTTAATGGCAGCTATGGTTTTAATGGTTTCTTTTATTTAATGTGATTTACGCCTTATTTATGGCCGTGGTTTTTATGGTTTCTTTTCTGAATTGAACAAACAAATAACATTTATTCGTGCAGCCAGAGGCCACCCGTCTTTGGGATAACGCTTTTACAACGCCCGCTGTGCAAGGGATCACAAGTTTTCGGCAAAGCGGGCGTCCGCGCGAAAAAAGATGATATATTGGCGTTCTTTGTCGCTACCTTGCGTGAGAGTTATGAAAGTCTCTTTCCAGATAAAGCTGTTTATTTCGCTGGTTGCCTTTTTCTCAGTGCTTTTTGCGTTACTGGGCGGATATTATTATGCCGATGTCGGGAAACAGCTTTATCAGGAAATGAGCACGCGCGCCAAAATACAGGCTGAAGAGATTGCGCTTATTCCAACATTGCGACATGAAGTTGAACAAAAGAATATCACCGCCATCCATGATTTTATGCAGAAGATTTCTGCGCACAGTGACGCCAGCTTTATTGTGATTGGTGATAATAAGGGCCAGCATCTTTTTCACTCCGTCTTCGCCGACAGAGTGGGCACCACGCTGGTAGGCGGTGACAACGAAGCCGTATTGCAGGGTAAAAGCACCACCACCATCCGCAAAGGCGGGTTGGGTATTTCGCTGCGCAGTAAGGCCCCCATCTTCAACGCTGCCGGACAGGTGGTCGGCATTGTTTCGGTCGGCTATCTCACCAGCTACCTGGACACCATTACCGTCAGTAAAGTGGTCAATATCCTGATTGCCGCGGTGCTGCTGCTGATTGCTCTCTTTATCTTCTCCTGGTTCTTTACCCGCAGTATTAAAAAGCAGATCTTCTCCCTCGAGCCGCGCGAGATCGGCCTGCTGGTGCGCCAGCAGAAGGCGTTGATGGAGTCTATTTATGAAGGCGTAATTGCCATTGACGATCAAAGGCGGATTGAAGTCATCAACCAGGCGGCGCGCAAGCTGCTGGGGCTGAGCCAGCCGGCCCGCGAGCTGCGCGGGCAGCTGATAAGCCAGGTGATCGATCCGGTCCCGTTCTTCGACACGCAGACGATGCTGGCGAAAGATACCCATGATGAGATTTGCCGTTTTAACGATCTCACGGTGATTGCCAGCCGGGTCCACATCATGCTTGAGGGGTCGCTGCAGGGCTGGGTGATCACCTTCCGCGATCGCAACGAGATCGACTCGCTAAGCGCCCAGCTCAGCCAGGTCAAACGCTACGTCGATAACCTTCGCATCATGCGTCATGAGCAGTTAAACCGGATGACCACCCTCTCCGGTCTGCTGCATATGGGCCGCTATGAGGAGGCGATTGGCTACATTCAGGCGCAGTCTGAACACGCTCAGGAGCTGCTGGACTTTATCTCTTCGCGCTTCAGCTCCCCGACCCTGTGCGGCCTGCTGCTGGGGAAAGCCGCCCGCGCGCGGGAGAAAGGGGTCGAGCTGAGTTTCGACCCGGCCTGTCGGCTGGACAGGCCGTTCCTGCCACTGGGGGAACAAGAGCTGATT
Source organism: Enterobacter sp. EC_50 (assembly GCF_019584525.1). Taxonomy (NCBI): domain Bacteria; kingdom Pseudomonadati; phylum Pseudomonadota; class Gammaproteobacteria; order Enterobacterales; family Enterobacteriaceae; genus Enterobacter; species Enterobacter sp. EC_50. Next base: position 37,944 of record NZ_VDAF01000015.1, read on the forward strand.
TCGATTATTGGCAACCTGCTGGATAACGCTATCGAAGCGACGCAGCGGTCGCCGCTTCCCCACGCGCCGGTGGAGGTGCTGATAAAGCTCAGCGAACAGGAGCTGATTATTGAAGTGGCCGACCAGGGCGTTGGCATCAAGCCGGAGATCCGTGAGCGGATCTTTGAACGCGGCATCACCACCAAAACGCGCGGCGATCATGGGATTGGTCTGTATCTGATCGAAAGCTACGTCACACAGGCTGGCGGCGCGATAGAAGTTGCCGATAATATCCCGCGCGGCGCCATTTTCTCCCTGTTTATCCCGGCCACGGGAACCGCCCGGCAACTGGAAGACACCGACTATGCAACATGAACTTATCGACGTACTGATTGTTGAAGACGAGAACGAGCTGGCGCAACTGCACGCGGAGCTGATAAGCAAGCATCCGCGTCTGAGGCTGGTGGGCATTGCCTCGTCGCTGGCTGCGGCCCAGGCAGAGCTTGCAAGCAAACAGCCGCAGCTGGTGCTGCTGGATAACTATCTGCCGGACGGCAAAGGGATCTCGCTGATCAATAACCCCATGCTGGCCCGCGCCAACTGCTCGGTCATTTTTATTACTGCCGCCAGCGATATGGACACCTGCAGCCAGGCGATCCGCAACGGCGCGTTCGACTACATCCTCAAACCCGTCTCCTGGAAGCGGCTCAGCCAGTCGCTGGAGCGGTTTGTGCAGTTTGCCGAACAGCAGCGCGTCTGGAAGATTGTCGACCAGCAGAACGTCGATTCGCTGTATCAGCTTCAGGCGAAAAACTACCGCCAGGACAACGGCAGCAAGGGCATCGAGGAAAATACCCTGGCGCGGGTGCAGTCGCTGTTTAACGACAAGGCAACGCACTGCTTTACCGTGGATGAGGTGGTGAGCGAGACGGGATTGAGTAAAACCACCACCCGTCGCTATCTGGAGCACTGCGTGGAGAACGGGTTTCTCAGCGTGGAGATGCTGTACGGCAAGATTGGGCATCCGAGAAGGATGTACCGGCGCGCAGAAGCCTGAAGCGATATTGTAGGCCCGGTAAGCTTGCGCCACCGGGCAAATCGCCGGGTGGCGCTAACGCTTACCCGGCCTACGTTCGGGGGAGAGTCTACTTCAACACATATCCATACAGCCGCTTAATCCCGTCGGCATCCTTCTCGCTGTAAACGCCCTGCAGCTCCGGCGAGAAGCCCGGCAGCAGGTTGATGCCCTCCTCCAGCGCCAGGAAGTAACGCTGTACCGCCCCGCCCCAGACTTCACCCGGCACCACGCACAGCACGCCCGGCGGATAGGGTAGCGCCCCTTCGGCAGCAATCCGCCCTTCGGCATCCCGTATGCGGACCAGCTCCACGTTCCCGCGAATATACGCCTGATTGGCATCCTGCGGGTTCATCAGCACCTCAGGCAGGCTCTCCTTGCGGAACATCGCCTTCTGCAAATCCTTCACGTCGAAGCTGACGTAGAGATCGTGCATCTCCTGACACAGCTGGCGAAGGGTATAATCCCGATAGCGCACCGGGTATTTCTGGAAGATCGTCGGCAGCACGTCGGCCAGCGGGGTGTCGTCTTCAATATGTTGTTCAAACTGTCCCAGCATTGCCACCAGCTGCGCCAGCTTCTCGCTGCTTTCGGCAGGCGTCAGCAGGAACAGGATCGAGTTAAGGTCGCATTTTTCCGGCACGATGCCGTTTTCACGCAGGTAGTGCGCCAGAATCGTCGCCGGGATCCCGAAATCGGTGTACTCCCCGGTTTCGGCATCAATGCCCGGCGTGGTCAGCAGCAGCTTGCACGGGTCAACAAAGTACTGCTCGCTCGCATAGCCCTCAAACCCGTGCCATTTGGCCCCCGGCTCGAAGCTGAAGAAGCGCAGCTCGCTGGCAATGGCGTGCGTCGGATGATCCTGCCACGGCCGCCCCGCCACCACCGGTGGGATAAACGGCTTGATCATATGGCAGTTGGCGATGATGGCCTTGCGCGCCTCAATGCCCAGCTCCACACACTCGGCCCACAGCCTGCGCCCGCTTTCCCCTTCGTGGATTTTCGCATTGACGTCCAGCGCCGCGAACAGCGGGTAAAACGGGCTGGTGGAGGCATGCAGCATAAAGGCGTTGTTCAGCCGCTTGTGCGGGCAGAAACGCGCCTGGCCGCGAATGTGGTTATCCTTTTTATGGATCTGCGAGGTTTGCGAGAACCCGGCCTGCTGTTTGTGCACCGACTGGGTCACGAAAATGCCCGGATCGTTCTCGTTCAGTTCCAGCAACAGCGGGGACGTTTCCGCCATCATCGGAATAAACTGCTCGTAGCCTACCCAGGCGGAGTCAAAGAGAATGTAGTCGCACAGATGGCCGATCTTGTCGATCACCTGACGGGCGTTGTAGATCGTCCCGTCGTAGGTGCCAAGCTGAATGATCGCCAGGCGGAACGGGCGGGCCTCGTCGGCCTTTTCCGGCGCCGCCTCGCGGATCAGGTCCCGCAGATACGCCTCGTCAAAGCAGTGGTCGTCAATCCCGCCAATAAAGCCAAACGGGTTACGCGCAGCCTCAAGGTAAACCGGCGTGGCGCCCGCCTGGATCAGCGCCCCGTGGTGGTTAGATTTATGGTTGTTGCGGTCGAACAGCACCAGATCGCCGCGGGTGAGCAGCGCGTTGGTCACCACCTTGTTGGCCGCCGACGTGCCGTTCAGCACGAAGTAGGTTTTATCCGCGTTGAAGACTTTCGCCGCAAACTTTTGCGCATGCTTGGCGGACCCTTCGTGGATCAGCAGATCGCCCAGCTTCACGTCGGCATTGCACATGTCCGCGCGGAACACGTTCTCACCGAAGAAATCATAGAACTGCCGCCCTGCCGGATGCTTTTTGAAAAACGCGCCGTGCTGGTGGCCCGGACAGGCGAAAGTGCTGTTGCCCATCTCCACATACTGACTCAGGGTGTCGAAAAACGGCGGCAGCAGGTTCTCTTCGTAACGGCTGGCAGCAGTCTCCAGTTCCAGAAACTCCTGAGCTTTACCCGAGATGACCGCGGTGGCGCCGTCAGGCACCTCCGTTGGCTCCTGAGAGAAAATAAACACCGGTAAATGAAAGCCCGTGCGTTTCAGCAAGGCAAGGATGCCGCTGCGACTCTCTGTCGTCGTCATGACGACGGCTGCCACATCGGTGAAATCCGTGCTGTCCAGCGTCACCTTTTCGCGATGCGTAGACACCGTTGAGAGCAGCTCGCGGCTGACGGCGATTTTCATGGTTTTCATAAGCGCAATTACCCTCACCGAACGGTGAGACAGGGAGGAGAAAATTCGCGCAATAATGTCACCTTTTATTTTGAGGTGCAAGAAGGAATCAGTATGCACGTATATCACCCAAAGCTAAGGCCCGCGCTGCGCTGACGTGCCATAATAATGCAATATCAATGATTAAATAACAGGAGTTAAGCGTGGTTATCGGGCCATTTATCAACGCAGGAGCCGTATTGCTGGGCGGCGTACTCGGCGCAGTACTGAGCCAGCGGCTGCCGGAGCGTATCCGCTCATCCATGCCCTCGATATTCGGCCTGGCCTCGTTAGGGATCGGTATTCTGTTAGTGGTCAAATGCGCCAACCTGCCGGTGATGGTGTTGGCCACCCTGCTCGGCGCGCTGATTGGCGAGTTTTGCTATCTGGAAAAAGGCATCAATAATGCGGTAGGCAAAGCCAAAAACCTGATAGCCCGACCGGGCAAGGCGAAGCACGGCACGCACGAGACGTTTATTCAGAACTATGTCGCCATCATTATTCTGTTTTGCGCCAGCGGCACCGGGATTTTCGGTTCGATGCAGGAAGGGATGACGGGCGATCCGAGCATTTTGATTGCAAAAGCGTTTCTGGATTTCTTCACCGCCACTATTTTTGCCACCACGCTCGGCATTGCCGTCGCGGCGATTTGCGTGCCGATGCTGCTTATCCAGTTGGCACTGGCTACCTGCGCCACGTTAATTCTCCCGCTCACTACGCCGGCGATGATGGCAGACTTTACCGCCGTCGGCGGCCTGCTGCTACTGGCAACAGGGCTGCGCATCTGTGGGATCAAGATGTTTGCCGTGGTGAACATGCTGCCCGCGCTGCTGCTCGCCATGCCGCTCTCCGCGCTCTGGACGCACTTTTTCGCTTAAGGATGCGGCGAAATGGTGAGAGATTGCGCAGTCCGTAACGAAAACAACATTTTTCGTTGACGCCACCGGGCAGATCGGGTTTAATGCGCCCCGTTGCCCGGATAGCTCAGTCGGTAGAGCAGGGGATTGAAAATCCCCGTGTCCTTGGTTCGATTCCGAGTCCGGGCACCACTATTTAAAGAACCCGCCCTCGTGGCGGGTTTTTGCTTTCTGAGTCAACAACTTGTTGGTTTATCAGTAGTTACCCCTCTTATCTTTCCTCCGGCCCCGCTTCCCGGTGGTACAAAATGGGCATTATGATAAAGCCTACCAAAGACCGAAACGGCACCTACTATACAGTGGACACATGCCGGATTGCCCAGGGCCTCCGAAAACGTCCAGTCGTGCTGCACATCCGGCCTGATTGATGGTGAAATTCCCGACAAAAACGGCTGGCTTTCCGCTGGTGTTGCCCTTTCCCTACTACAGCGGCCACTCAAGCGAGAACGGGCTTCTCATTGATGCCATTGAGCAAAAATCTGGCCTGATACTTTCGGTGATGCCCGGTGAAAGCCGTCTAGTAGGCCGAGGTGTGTAGCTGCAAAAAGCGACTTCTGCTTCAGACCCCGTAACCACATTGCTACTATATTGTGCATGCGTTGGAACGCATGGCAGTCAGAGGGAGCCGTTTATCAGTCTAAACAGACGCCGGTAAAGCAATTGAGAGGAATTACAATGGATGCAGCATTGCTTAACATGATGCAATCAGGTGGAAGAAATAAAGCCTGGGCGGAAACGATGGTGAATATGGAAGCCAGGAAACTGGTAAATACAGCCAACACTCTGTCGGCTTTTCATCTCAGCGATGGTCTGACTCGAATGAAGTTCATTCAGGAAATTCGGGACCTCATAGAACAACAGTTTACGCTAGCTCGTCAGGCTAAATCAGATAAAGAATGCATGGACTGCGTTAAAATACTTCGGGAAGAAAACTATAACCTCCTGGAACAAGCTCGTTTATTACGAACGAAGGCAGCGAAGCTTTACGCGAAAGTCGAGTTCATCCGAGAGAATAACAAAATTGTTGGGTATGTTATCTCGGCAGTTAGTGTTGTCCTGGCCGGTGCTGAAATAGCCGCAGGATTTACACTGATTGGCACGATGACCCCTCTCGGAGTTCTTGCTGGTGCGATTCTGGTTACTGACGGGGCAAACAGCATCAGTAAAGAAGTGGCTCGCTACGCAACGAACAACACTACCAGTGAAGGGCTGGTCGCGAATGCCGCGATGTCTACAGCTGAGTTTATGGGCTTTAGTCGTGAGAATGGTTTAGGTGTCTACAAATCAATCTCACTGGCCGCTAATGCGTATACCATTTTTGGCTTGTTACGGCGACCTGGTACCTGGCGACTGTTTCGTTATCTACCCACAGACTATTACCGAAAGGTGAGCACATTGAGCCGCCCGCAGCTTACAATGAAAATAGCAGGTTACGGCGTGAAAGCTAAGATTATTTTTGATCTGTTGTCCGTCAGCGACCCGTCTCAGAATTAGTCAGCATTTTACGGTAACGCCAGGATTTGTAGCCAAGTTTTGCTGGCGTTATATACCAGATAAAAGGTAGTACAATCAATAACGTGAGCGCAAGTGTCAGACTTGTATCCCTGGATGCAAGTAAAAGAGTTAAAGCCAGTATGATAAAGGCAATAATAGTTATCCACTTCATTGCCTTAAAACGATTGGCCAGATCATGAGTTACGCTATCAAACGAACCACCGTAATTCTCGATATTGTTTTTTAGCTTTTGAAGATCTCGTTTACTAAAACCTGATTTTAAAAGTGCTTCTTCGCTGGTCATTCTACTAACCATCCCATAACTCACTGAAACATGTGACGAAGTTTAACTGAATTTGACGGATAAATCGCTACCTGTCGATATTTGTCAAATTTATATTTATATCAAATAGTTGAAGATATCTTACAGTGGCGGTGACCAGACTCTTCAATCGTGTCCATGACAACGTCCTTGTGTCGTTTTGAGCCAGAGTAAATCCAAACCCAAGGCCAGGAAGTTGTCCTCATCCAGCGTTCTCAAACCTCTGAATACCGCCCGCAATTATGCTTTTGTTCTCTCCCCAACCCAGGGATCGTTCCCACCTGCGCCCAGCAGTTTGTTTTTGAAGATAAACAAACACGCCTCGTTGAAGTTCTCCGCCCCCAGCCGTTCCGAGAGCGCCATTCGTTTGCGATAGAGACTTTTCACCGACGTATTCAGCTCGCCTGCAATCTCCTCCATTGACATCCCTGCTCTCAGCAACCGCAACATGATCGTTTCATGCGTGCTCAGCCGTAAATTCAGCAGCCACTTCGTGGTCAGGCGACGGCCCTTCATATTGAGCACCAGGTTAAACAGCGAGGCCATATCCGGTGCCGTCAGCGACGTATTCATAAACAGCTTCATACTGAGCAGATTCTCCTCGCGATGGCGCATATCAAGCATAACGCAGCAAATCGTTTTTTTCGTTCTGGCCGGATGGCGTATCAGGTAATCATATAAACGGAGCGGCGCACGACTATCAATCAATACAGAATATTCATCTGCACCGTTATCAAATATGTTTCTGTCAATCGAATCGAGCAGGATAATATCCGGAAAAAATATCCGCATCCCCCTGACAAGGTAGCGATCCTGAGTCACTAACACTATTGAAGTTGCCACTAACCATCCCTTTTAGATTAAAGCAAGAACGATCCTGCGAAAAGAAGACCGCCTTCGTTTTATAGCGCTGTTATATTAACGATAGATGTATTCTGGCTTTAGACATCCCTCAATACACACATTGATGAGTAAGACTTCCTGTAGACTATCATTCAATGTCTGTCTTTAATTATAAATAAAAAACAATCGCAGAAAAGTCACTTCTCTAAACATTAAGAATTTTTGTCATGAAACTTCCCAAACATGCACCAGAAAGTACTTTAATTGAGGCTAGCAAGCGTCATTAAAAATATATACAAAACTGTCACAATAAAAATAAAAGCATTATATTTCAATGAATTACAATTAACCACTCAATTCAAAATAAACACAAAAATCCGCTCATTACAGAATTATCTCAAAACGACACAGCCGCTTTTCAGCATATTTATCGGGCAACATATCGGGTGTACATTACCTCCCATCCAGTCCACTAAGATGAGGCTCCATAATTACCTTTAAGTAAGTACCCCTTAACGTTACTGCATTCAGATTTAATGTTCTCATTTATGGCCTTTAACGCAGAGTTAAAAGGCAGCCGTGTTATGCAATGGATTCATGATAAACAAATGGCAAATAGATATGGAAAGATCGCTTCGCTTCAGTACATTATTCTTTTATCGCACCCCAACATTATTGTTTCTGTTATTGCTCTTTCCTGTTCTGGTTCAGGCGACGGAATCCGTTTATGAGCAACAGATTCAACAGGCGCGTAACGGTAATTACACGTCGTTTCTCGATTATCTTCAGCGTTATCAGCAGCAGCATGCCCTGACGCCCGAGCACGTTGCGGACTGGTTACAGGTGGCGGCCTGGGCAGGTCATGATGACGAGGTTATTAAGGTCTGGCAGCGCTACAGCATTTATATGCCGCTGCCCGCCCGCGGCGTTGCGGCTGTCGCGCAGGCCAGACGAAATCAGAAAGCGTGGGAGCCCGCTCTGGCGCTCTGGAAAGAAGCGCGCAGCCTTGCGCCGGATAACGACGATTATCGTATCGGCTATATCAAAACCCTGGCCGATGCCCGTAAAGATACGCTTGCCCTTCAGGAGGCCCGACGGCTGGTGGCGGAGGCCCCCTCGCAGGCGCATCTTCAGACGCTGGCATACGTCTGGCTACGCCAGGGAAAAGGCTGGGATCGGCTTTTAGCCGACACGCGCGCGCTGTATATCGCGCCAGAAAATCACGCGCTTCTCCGCGAGCGGGTCGACGCGCTAAAGGATAACCGGGTCAATACCCCCGCGCTCCTGCTTTCACAAAAGGTGGCGCTAGCCCCCGCGGAGCGTCGTCGTCTTGAGCTGAATGCCGCCGCCGAAAGCGTTCGCCTTGCAGACGTGCCTGGCAGAACAGAAAAGGAGCGCCTGCAGCTTGCGCAATCCGCGCTGAATCGTTACGACGCGCTGCTGTCTCGCTGGCAGAGCGAGCCGCAGGCGGCGGAAGACGTCGTACTTGCGCGTATCGACCGGCTCGGCGCGCTCTACGCTCATGCCGATTACCCGCGGGTCATCAGCGAATATCAGGATCTGACGGCAGCCCGGCATCCGGTGCCGGGCTGGGCAATCGGCTGGGTGATCTCCGCATATCTGCAGGAGAAAAACGCTGCCGCCGCCTTCGCGCTTCTGCAACGCTATCCGCAGTACGCATCCGATCCGCAGGACGAGGAGCACGCGCTTTTCTACGCCTGGCTGGATACGGGAGAGTATCCGTCCGCCCGCCGGTATGCAGAGCGCCACACCCGCAACGTTCCCTGGACCCGTTACGATTTCGGTTCCCCTACCGCTCAGCCGAACGATCGGTGGCTTACCGGTCAGTCGCTTCGTTTTAACTATTTGCTGGCGACGAATGCCCTGCCGGAAGCCGAAAAGCTGGCGCGACGTATGGCGACAACGGCACCGGGCAATCAGGGTTTGCAGATTGACTACGCTACCCTGCTGCAGGCGCGAGGTCTGCCGCGCGCGGCCGAGCAAACGCTGAAAATGGCGGAGGCGCTGGAGCCCTCGAATCTGGAACTTGAGCAGCAGCAGGCTTACGTCGCCATGGATCTGCAGGAGTGGCGGCAGATGGATTTACTGGCCGACGACGTCGTTGCCCGCGCGCCGCGCGATCGCAGCACAAGGCGTCTGGACAGGCTCCGCACCGTCCACCATATGTCCGAGCTGCGCCTCAACGCGAGCAAGGGTTTGCACTCCGATAACCCCGTCAGTGGGACGCACGACCTCAACTGGGACGCCACGCTCTATGGCCCGCCCGTAGCGGATAACTGGCGGCTGTTTGCCGGCACCCGCTATGCAGAGGGCAATTTCGATGAAGGCAAAGGCTCCAGCCGTCACCTGTTGGGCGGCATCGAATGGCGACCACGCGATCTCCAGCTCGAAGCCGAGCTCTCCAGCAACCGCTATCACGGGGCAAACAAACCGGGGGCTCGCCTCTCAACGACGTACAGCCTCACCGATAGCTGGCAGGTCAGCGGCAGCCTTGAGCGCCTGTCGCGCAACACGCCCCTGCGGGCGTTACGCAACGGGATCAGCGCCAACCGGGGGGAAGGCGGGGTGCGTTGGTATCAAAACGAGCGCCGTGAGTACCAGTTCAGCGCCGCCGTCAGCCGCTTCTCGGATCATAACCGCCGACAGGAATACACCCTCACGGGCAAGGAGCGTCTCTGGCAGACCCCGTCCCTGACGATGGATCTCGAACCGGGGATCGCCGCCAGCAAAAACAGCCTGCGGGACACCCTCTATTACAACCCGGCGCGGGATCTCTCCGTGATGGCCGCCCTGACCGTTGACCATGAGCTGGTCCGCCATTACGACAACCTCTGGAGCCAGCAGTTCGTGGCGGGAGGCGGCCGCTACTGGCAGAAAAATCAGTCCGCTGGTGCCATCGCTGTGCTGGGTTACGGACAACGCGTTCAGTGGAACAACGTCATGGATACCGGCGTGATGCTGAACTGGGACAAGCGCCCTTACGACGGCAAACGCGAGAGCAACCTCTCCGTCACGTTTGATGCGACTATACGCTTTTAAGGATGATGATAATGAACACACGTTTTTCCGCGAGCCTGATACTCATCGGCTGGCTCTGCCTCAGCGCAAATGTCTGCGCGCAGGCATTTTCGTTTATTGCGCCCAAAGATCGGCCGCAGCTGGAGGCGAGCAAACCCTGGCCGCAGAACCAGTTTCTGGTGCTGGCCTACCACGACGTCGAAGACGATGCCGCCGATCAGCGCTACCTCTCCGTGCGCACCAGCGCGCTAAACGAGCAGATCGGTTGGCTGCTGCACAACGGTTATCACGTCATCAGCGTGCAGGACATTCTGGATGCCCATGACGGAAAAAAAACGCTGCCGCCCAAAGCCGTTCTGCTCAGCTTTGACGACGGCTACAGCAGCTTTTACACCCGCGTCTGGCCACTGCTTCAGGCGTGGAACGTCCCTGCGCTCTGGGCGCCGGTGGGCAGCTGGGTGGATACGCCGGAAAATCAAAAAGTTAACTTCGGCGGCCTGATGACGCCCCGCGATCGCTTCGCGACGTGGGATATGGTGCGCGAGCTCAGCCGGTCTCCGCTGATTGAGATCGGGTCGCACACCTGGGCCTCGCATTACGGCATTGTTGCCAACCCGCAGGGCAGCCGCGAACCCGCCATCGCCAACCGCTTTTACGATAAAGCGACGGGCCGCTATGAAACCGATCGGCAGTTCAACCAGCGGATCGGCGATGACGTTCGCAAAGTGACTGAAAAAATCACGCAGGTGACGGGCAAGGCGCCGCGCGCCTGGGTCTGGCCCTACGGTGCCGCCAACGGCACGTCGCTCGCCATCGCCAGACAGCAGGGTTATCAGCTGGCCTTTACCCTTGAGGACGGGCTGGGGAACGTGCAGGAGCTGGGCAACATCCCCCGTCTGCTGATCGCCGGCAATCCCTCGCTTAAGGCGTTTGCCAGTACGGTCAGCCAGGTTCAGGAGCGCGAGCCCGTGCGCGTCATGCACGTCGATCTCGACTACGTTTACGATCCTAATCCAGCCCAGCAGACGCAAAATATCAACAGGCTGATCCAGCGGGTCTACGACATGAAAATCAGCCATGTTTTCCTGCAGGCGTTTGCCGACCCGCAGGGCGACGGCAGGATCAGGGCGCTCTATTTCCCCAACCGCCAGCTGCCGGTCCGGGCCGATCTTTTTAATTTTGTCTCCTGGCAGCTGCAAACCCGGGCGGGCGTGAAAGTCTTCGCGTGGATGCCGGTGCTCTCGTTCGATCTCGATCCTGCCCTGCCGCGCGTGCAGCGTCGGGACCGCTCGTCAGGCCAGCGGCGCGAAGCCACCGATCCCTATATCCGGCTCTCCCCGTGGGACCCGCAGGTGCGCCAGCAGGTGACGGACATCTATGAAGATCTGGCCCGCTATGCCAGCTTCAACGGGATCTTGTTCCATGACGATGCGGTGCTGACCGACGTGGACGATGGCCCTCAGAGCACAACACGTCAGAAAAGCCAGACGCTTATCGGGTTTACCCACGCCCTGAGCCTCGCGGTGAAGCATATCCGTGGCCCGCAGATAAAAACCGCGCGCAACATGTTCGCCTTGCCCATTCTGCAGCCCGAAAGCGAAGCGTGGTTCGCCCAGAATCTTGACGATTTTCTGGCGGAGTATGACTGGACGGTGCCGATGGCCATGCCGCTGATGGAGTCCGTCCCGGCAGACGAGAGCGACGCCTGGCTGACGCGTCTGGTTAACGCGGTCGCCGCGCGTCCCGGCGCGCTCGATAAAACCATTTTCGAGCTGCAGGCCCGGGACTGGGAGCGGAAACCGCAGCGCGCCGTTTCCGACAGCCAACTGGCACAGTGGATGCGCGTGCTCCAGCTGAACGGCGTCAAAAACTACGGCTACTACCCCGACGATTTCATCAACAACCAACCTGATATCTCACGCATCAGGCCTGTATTTTCTTCGTACTGGTACCCTGACAATGACTGATCGCATTATCGCCTTTTCTATTTTATGTCTGGTATTCGGGTTGCCGTTAGGCGTGGCCGCCCTCTTTACCGGCGAGCTGATTCTGGATTTTGTGTTCTTCTGGCCGCTGTTCATGTCCGTGCTCTGGATAACCGGCGGGCTCTATTTCTGGTTTCAGCTTGAACGCCACTGGTCGTGGGAGAAAGAGACGCCCGCCCCGACGCTCGCCGGTGAGCCGCTCATCTCCATTCTTATCCCCTGCTTCAACGAGGGAAGGAATGCCCGGGAGACCATCAGCGCCGCGCTGGATCAGCGGTATGAAAATATCGAAGTTATCGCCATCAACGACGGCTCGTCTGACAACACCGCGCAGGTGCTGCAGGCGCTGGCGCAGGAACATCCGCGCCTGCGGGTAATTAATCTCGCAGAAAACCAGGGGAAAGCGCTGGCGCTCAAAGCCGGGGCAGCGGCGGCCCGGGGCGATCTGCTGGTCTGCATTGACGGCGACGCCCTGCTCGACCGCGATACGGCAGCGTATCTGGTGGCCCCGCTGATTCAGTATCCCCACGTCGGGGCGGTCACCGGGAATCCGCGTATCCGCACGCGCTCCACGCTGATTGGCCGCATTCAGGTGGGCGAGTTCTCATCGATTATCGGGCTCATCAAGCGGACGCAGCGGATCTATGGCCGGGTCTTTACCGTCTCGGGCGTCATCGCCGCCTTTCGCCGACAGGCGCTGGCGGACGTCGGGTACTGGAGCCCGGACATGATCACCGAAGACATCGACATCAGCTGGAAGCTGCAGCTGCGCCACTGGGATATCTTTTTCGAGCCGCGGGCGCTGTGCTGGATCCTGATGCCGGAGACGCTGAAGGGCCTGTGGAAACAGCGTCTGCGCTGGGCCCAGGGCGGTGCGGAGGTGTTTCTGGTCAACCTTCGCAGGATTGTGCGCTGGGAGCATCACCGCATGTGGCCCCTGTTTCTTGAGTATGCCCTGTCAACGCTGTGGGCCTTCGCCTACGCCATGACGGTGCTGTTATTTATCCTCAGCCATATCACGCCGATTCCCGCCAGGCTGACCGTGGAGAGCCTCTTTCCACCGGAGTTTACCGGGCTGCTGCTGGGCGTGATGTGCCTGCTGCAGTTCCTGGTCAGCCTGTTCATCGAGCGTCGCTATGAACGGAAGGTGGCCAGCTCGCTTTTCTGGGTGATCTGGTTCCCGATGGTGTACTGGATGATCGGCCTGTTCACCACCCTCGTCGCATTTCCAAAAGTCATGCTTAAACGCCAGCGCGCCCGCGCGCGCTGGATCAGTCCGGACCGGGGAAAAGGAAGCCTTCAATGAACGAAAATACCTTAATTCTGACCGAACATCGGCTCTTGCCACGTCTTTTCGATGCCGCGTTAACGCTGGTGGCGTGGGGAGGCTTTCTGTTTTTCCTGTATGCCCGGCTCTGGATGCAGCTCACCGAGGAGAGCGACCACCGCTGGAGCGTGATTATTGCGTCCTTTAATACGGTGTTGCTCTACCTGCTTTTCGCCGCGCTCAACGGCTGGCTGCTGATTTTGTGGTATCAGTACAATCGCCGTCGGGCCCACGCGAGGCGGCGTCAGCCTGGCTATTTTCACCAGGAGGAGCTGGCCCGCAGCTTTAATGTCTCACCGCAGATCATCTCTGAGATGAGCCAGTACAACCTGCTGACGGTCTATCATGACCAGATTGGCCGCATCATCGATCTGAAGATCAACGGGCAGGAAGAGGAAGAACAGTAACGAAAAGCCCCCACAGAATACCCTGCGGGGGCGTTTTTATTGCGGGTAAGAGCTACTTATCTTTAACCACGATCAGCGGCTCAATATCGCTCTCTTTCTTCACCACCAGCGAGTCATCGCCGCGCAGGCAGGTCCCACCGTAGTTCCCGCCCACGGTAAAAGTACAGACCTGTATGTACTTGCCGTCGACCTTCGGCAGGCACCACAGCTGCTGGTAGATGTTTTTGCGGTCAACAAACTTGCCGCTGGATTTATCCAGCAGTTCGTCCTGGGCGCTGATCAGATCGATATTGCTGCCGCAGCGTCCGGCAATCGGCTTAACGGCGTATCCGGTCTGCTTCAGCAGATCGTTGACCTCAAAATCGGTGTCGAGCAGATAACGGTGGTTCGGGAACAGTTGCCACAGCACAGGGAGAATCGCCTTGTTGCCGGGAATAACGGTCCACAGGGGTTCAAAGACTAGCACCTCCGGGCGCAGCAGGACGTCAATCAGGCGCACTTCGCCTTCAGGATGTCCGGTGCGGATCGGCACCGCAGCGTATTCGGTTTCGCTGACCTCGCGGATCTGCTCAATCGCCGTCTCCCACGCCCAGGTTTTCCACACGCAGTTGACGTGGCGGCCTTCGTCGTCAATTAGCTGTCCGGCGGCATCCCAGCTGAGCGCCCCCAGCCCGTGGAGGATTTTGGTCTCGAACCCGGCCTGCAGCAGAGAACGCTGGATAAAGAGCGCGTGATAGTCCTCTTCGACATCGTTGTCCTGCATGATGTGGACGAATGGCCGGGCGTGGCTGTGCTTCCAGGCGCCGGTCAGCTCTTCCAGCAGGCCTTCTGCCGGGTTATGCCCGTTACCGCGATAGCCATTTTTTACCCACTCTTCGAGAATCAGCCCGCCCTCGGTATGGCAGGAGGCGGAGTCGGCGTTGTACTCGTAGACCTTGATGCCGCGCTCATCCATGCAGAAATCCATACGACCGGTGATCATATGGTGACGGCGCCACTGCCAGGAGAGGCGCAGGCGCGGCCAGAGGATTTTCGGGATGTCGAAAAGCGCCAGCAGGCTGTCGTCTTTCAGCACCTTATCCGTGGCGTGCAGGTACATCAGGTGCAGCTCGTTGGTGGCTTTGATCAGCTCCTGCTCGGCGCTTTCGGTAATGGTGAAGTACTGGCAGGGATCTTTGTTGATCACGTGACCGTTGGCGCGAATATACGCCTGCTGCAGCGCGTCATTTTCGTTGAGCCATTTCCCGTCGAACTGACGTGTGTTTTTCAGCCGCGCGCCGCTGATTTTCAGCAGTTCGCCGTCGATTTCCGGCTGCGGAATGCTGTGTTCTGTGTCGTCGGTCTGGATCATCCAGCCGAGAATTTCCGTGTCGCTGAAGGTGTCGTGGAGGGTGTAACACCCGTTCTCCACGCTCAGGCGCAGCTCGCGCGTCCACTGCTGCCCGAGCGGCAGCGGAGAGTGAATGACGTTCTGCTCCGCGATTCGCACCTTATCGTCCAGAAGCTGGGTGATCACCGCCACGTGGCCGGTCTCGTGAAACTCGCCGCCCTTTTGCCAGATCAGCAGCGCCCCGGCGCGCGGCGCGCGTTTTGAGCCGTTGGCAAAAGCCTGAAGGGGCAGAATGTTATCGTTCACCACCTGACGCAAAAAGCGCAGAGAGAAAATTTCCCACGCCATACCGACGTCGGTAAACACGAAGCCATAGTTGAGGAACAGGAAACGGCGGGCAAACTCAACGCACTGCCACTTGTGGCCCATGTATTCGTTGCCGATATAGCTGCGGAAATCCGCATCTTCCGGATAGTTTCGCGGGTCCAGACTGCCGTAATTTGAAGAGTAAATCGCCACGCCACCGGGCGCATAGCCTAACAATGTCCCGAATGGCGCATCACTGCTTAACGTTCCTTTACGCATGTATCCAACCTAAAACAGGCAGGCGGCAATTTTTATGGGTTGTCGTCGTCTGCACGTTGTAATTAACCTGACAGAGGAGCGTTTATCATACACCTGCGTGGTAAATAATTCGCCTTACCCGGCCGACAAAACGCAAAACCCTGTAGGTCGGGTAAGCGAAGCGCCACCCGACACGTTTAAGGCTCACATCTTAAACAGCCAGCACGCCGCGAAATGCCCTGGCGCGATCTCCTGCATGGCAGGCTCCTGCGTCTGGCAAACCGGCATGGCGTGCGGGCAGCGGCTGCAGAACTTACAGCCCGGCAGCGCGGACGTAGGGCCGGGCATTTCGCCGCGCAGGGTGGCGTCTTCGAGGTTGCGAATCCGCGGGTCGGGCTGGGGAACCGCCGCCAGCAGCGCGCGGGTATAAGGGTGCGCCGGACGCTGATACAGCTCATTCGCCGGGGCTACCTCCACCAGCTTACCGAGATACATCACCCCAATGCGGCTGGAGATATGACGCACCATCGAGAGATCGTGGGCGATGAACAGATAGGTCAGCCCCAGCTCCTGCTGAAGATCCTGCAGAATATTCACCACCTGCGCCTGCACCGAGACGTCCAGCGCCGAGAGCGGCTCATCGCACAGCACAAATTCGGGACGCACGGACAACGCGCGGGCAATACTGATGCGCTGGCGCTGCCCGCCGCTGAACTCATGCGGAAACCGCTCAAGGTGTTCCTGCTTCAGCCCCACTTTGTAGAGCAGCGTTTCCGTCCGTTCGCGCTGTTCTTCCCGGCTGTAGCCGTGGATCTGCATCGGCTCGGCCACCAGCTGTCGCACGGTCATACCGGGGTTGAGCGAGGAGTAAGGGTCCTGAAAAATCGCCTGCATCCGCTTACGCAGCGGCTTGAGCTCTTTTTCGCGGGCGTGGGCAATCGCCTGTCCGGCAAAGTGGATCTCGCCCGCGGTGATATCGAAAAGGCGCAGGATGGCGCGCCCGAGGGTGGATTTCCCGCAGCCGGACTCGCCCACCAGGCCAAACGTCTCGCCGGGCTGGATATCAAAGCTCACGCCATCAACCGCCTTCACCGCCGCGCCTTTACGCAGCAAACCGCCGTTAAGCGGGTAGTGCTTGCGCAGATCGCGCACGCTCACTAAGGGCACCTGTTGTTCACTCATGCCTGAATCTCCTTATCGGCCCATAGCCAGCAGGCGGCGCGATGGCCCTCTCCCATGGCGTAAAAGGCAGGCTGCCGCTCACACTGGGGCATGCGTTTCGGGCAGCGTTCGGCGAACGGACAGCCCGGCGGCGGGTTAAGCAGGCCAGGCGGCGCGCCTTCAATGGGCGATAAACGTTGATTGACCTCATCCGGGCGCGGCAGCGAGGCCAGCAGCCCCTGGGTGTAAGGATGCGCAGGGCGATAAAAAATGTCCTCCACGCTCCCCTCCTCCATCACCAGCCCGCCGTACATCACCACCACGCGGCTGCAGACCTGCGCCACCACGCCGAGATCGTGGGTGATCAGCAGAATCGCGGTTTGGGTCTGCTGTTGCAGGCTTTTCAGCAGACGCAGGATCTGCGCCTGAATGGTAACGTCCAGCGCGGTGGTCGGCTCATCGGCAATAAGAAGCTTCGGGTTGCAGGAGAGCGCAATGGCGATCATTACCCGCTGGCGCATCCCGCCGCTGAACTCGTGGGGATACTGGTCGTATCGGCGTTCCGCCTCGGCAATCCCCACCTGTTCCAGCATGGCGATCGCCGCCGCTTTGGCCGCTTTTTTGGTGAGTCCTTTGTTGCGCATCAGGATCTCGGTCATCTGTTTGCCGATGGTCAGCACCGGGTTCAGGGCAGTCATCGGATCCTGGAAAATCATCGCGATCTCGTTGCCGCGAATGGCGCGCATCTGCGCGGGCGTTTTCTGCGCCAGATCGTCATTCTGGAAGCGAACGCTGCCGCCGGTTATCCGTCCGTTGCTCCCCAGAAGCTGAATGATCGACTTACAGGTGACGCTTTTCCCGCAGCCCGACTCGCCGACGATGCCGACAAGTTCCCCCGGCTGTACCTGAAAGCTCACGCCACGCACCGCGTGAACCTCGCCCTCGCGGGTGCGGAAGGTGGTTTGCAGGTTCTCAAGCGCTAATAAGCTACTCATCGCGATTCGCTCCTGGCTCAAAGGCGGTACGGAACACATCGCCCAGCACGTTAAAGCTGAACACCGTCAGCAGGATAAGAATGCCGGGGAACATCGCCAGCCACGACGCTTCGCCAATATAAGACTGGGCGTTGTTAAGCATGCTTCCCCACGACGCCGCCGGTGCCTGCACGCCGAGCCCTAAGAAGCTGAGCGTCGACTCCATCAGAATGGCCGAGGCGATATTGAGCGTGGCGGCCACGATAATGGTCGGCAGCACGCCGGGAATAATGTGGCGAACGATAATGCGCAGCGGGTGCTCCCCCGACGCGCGGGCATAAAGCACATACTCGCGCTCTTTCACCGACAAGGTTTCAGCGCGCACCAGCCGCGACATGTTCATCCACGTCAGCAGGCTGATGATCAGAATGATGTTATCCACGCCCGGCTTGAGGTACGCATTCACCACCAGCAGCAGGAAGAAGGCCGGGATGGCCATCAGGATATCCACGGCGCGCATCATCAGGTTGTCCAGCCAGCCGCCAAAGTAGCCGCTCACCGTTCCCACCACCGTGCCGATAAGCGTGGAAAAGAGCATGGCGAGAAAACCGACCATCAGGGAGATCTGGCCGCCATACAGCGCGCGGGTGAAGTAGTCGCGCCCGTACTCGTCGGTGCCAAACCAGTGTGCGGCATCCGGCGGCAGCGTGCGTGCGCCGAGCGCCATCCGATCCGGATCGTACGGACTTAACCCCGCACAGAGCGCGGCGACAACGAAAATAAAAAGCACAAACAGGGAGAACTGCGCCGGACGGTTGCGGCGCAGCTGGTGACGAACCTGCTGCCAGCGTCTGCTCATGCGGGTTACCTCAGCGTACGAATGCGGGGATCGGCGAAGCGATAAAGCAGATCGGCGATCAGGTTACCGACGATCAGCATCATCGACGAGAGCATGATGATCGCCATGATCAGCGGGTAGTCCAGCGAGGCGATCGACTGGATCCCGAGCAGCCCCATCCCCGGCCAGGAGAAGACGCTTTCCGTCACGTAGGCCCCCACAATCAGCTCACCGAACGACAGCCCAAACAGGGTGATCACCGGCAGCAGCACGTTTTTCAGCACGTGGCGGAACAGAATGCTGGAACGCGTGGCGCCGTAAGCCAGCTGGGTCTGCACATAGTCGGCAGAGAGCTGCGAGATGGTGTTGGAGCGGATGTAGCGCACGTAGCTGGAGAGGTTGTAGAACGTGAGGGCAATGCACGGCAGCACGCCGTGGCGCAGCACGTCCAGCGCATTATCTTCCATGCCGATGGTGCGCATCCCCATGCTGGGGAACCAGTTAAGCTGCACGGCAAAGACCGTAATGAGCAAAATGCCGAACCAGAAAATCGGCACCGAGATGCCGATATAGGCGAACAGGTTCAGCAGGTGATCCAGCCAGCGGTGCTTAAATGCCCCCGCCAGCAGGCCCAGCGGGATCGCCAGCACGATCGCCAGCAGCAGCGACGCGCCCATCAGCCCCAGCGTGGCCGGAATGCGTTCGCCGATCATCTCCAGCACCGGGCGGTGGTAAATCAGCGAATAGCCGAGATCGCCCCGCAGGACGTTCTTCAGCCACAGAACGTACTGCGTGACCAGCGGCTTATCCAGCCCCAGGCTCTGGCGAATACGTTCGATATCTTCCGGAGCCATGCGCGGTGTGATGTACGCCGCCACCGGATCGCCGGGCGCGAGCTTGACCAGCAAAAACGCCACCAGCGAAATAAAGAACAGCATCGGCAGCAGCTGCAGCAGCCGACGCGTGAGAAGTGTGTTCACGACATGCCCTTACCAAGGCCCCGACCCGACGGCCGGGGCAATCGCTTATTTCTGATAGATTTTTGACAGATCCTGGAACAGATAGACCGGTTTCGGCTCCGCTTCCTCGGTACCGCCAAAACGCTTGTCTACCGCGACGGTCGCATTGGTATAGGCGATCGGGTAGTACGTCATGTCGTTCGCCACGGTCTGCTGAATTTGCTTGTAGATATCGGCACGTTTCGCGGCGTCGGTTTCCACGGCGCCTTTATCCCACAGGGCATCAAACTGCGGATTTTTGTAGTGCGCGTAGTTATAGGCTTCGTTGCTCATGAACAGCGATTTGTAGCCGTCCGGCTCTGAGCCCATGATGTAGCCGCCCAGGTTCAGCTCCCACGCGGTGTTGTTCATATCGAGGCTGCGCTGAGACATGGCGTTGGAGTCCAGCGGCATCAGCTCCACGTTCACCCCAATGCCCTTCAGCGCCTGCTGAATGTAGAGCGCCATGCTCTCCTGGGTTTTGTTGGTATTCACATACGCCAGGCGCAGCTTGAGGTTGTCCGGCGCGCCGGACGCTTTAAGCAGCTCTTTGGCTTTTTGCAGGTCGAATGTGTATTGCTCGACGTCATCCGTCTTGTAAAGCGTATCGGGCGTCAGGAAGGACGTCGCGGGTTTGGCGTAGTCCAGCGAGGTAAAGGCGGTCTGGGTCAGCTCGTCTTTGTTGATGGCGTACGCAATGGCCTGACGCAATTCTTTGCTCTTCATTACCGGCACGTTCTGGTTGAACGTCATATAGGCCAGACGGCCTTCCGGATAGACCACGAAGTCAAACTTACCGGTATTTTTCAGGCGGTTCACATCCTGCGGGTCAACCATCTTGAGGTTGATTTCACCGTTTTGCAGCGCAAGGTTGGCGGCGTTACTGTCTTTGGCGAAACGGTAGGTCACCGAATCTAGCTTCGCTTTGCCGTTCCAGTAATCGTCAAAACGGGTCAGGGCATAATATTGTCCGGCGCGGTACTCTTTAAATTTGAACGGCCCGGAGCCGACCGGTGCATCGTTTTTGCTGCTCTTTTCCAGGTCGCCTTCGCCGGCGAACACGTGCTGCGGGATCGGGTAGATCTGTACCAGCGTGCCGGTAAAGGCCGCGCTGACCTGCGGTAAGGTGAACTTAACGGTGCGGTCGTCAACCTTGCTTACCTGTACCGGCTTATCGCCGTAGGTGAACATGCTGCGGAAGAAGCTGTGCTGTTTGGCATCCAGCAGCTTATTGAAGGTGAAGACCACGTCGTCCGCCGTCAGCGGCTGGCCGTCCTGCCATTTCAGGTTCGGTTTTAACGTCAGGGTGTAGCTGAGGTTGTCGGCAGAGGGCGTCAGGCTTTCCGCCAGGCCCCATTCGATCTTACCGTTGTTGAAGCTATAGAGGGGAGCATACAACGCTTGCATGATCGTCAACGTGGTACGGTCGCTGGCGTAGAGCGGATTTACAGCTAACGGGTCGCCGGAGGTAATACCGATAATCAGCGAACCGCCCGCTTTTGGCGCATCGCTTTTTGCCGCTGAGGGCGTATTTGTCTCTTTATTTTTCGCATCATCACAGCCCGCCAGGCCTAACGCGAGCGAAACAACCACTGCCGATAACAGAAGCTTGCGCATCTCACTAACTCCTTGCCTTATAAAGTGTTTATGACTGCATCTTTTATTTATGTTGAAGCATCATATGCAGCTTTATCCGTTTACGCATTAATTATGAAAATGCGATTTTCGATTAAGCTTATGCCGGATTTGATATATATAAGCGCCGGAAGGAATAGCGGTTAATTGCTTGCGCTCACAACGTTAAACGCTTCACAAATCTCCTGCTACACTGCCTCAACACATCACTCAAAAGGCAGGCCAACATGTCAGACAACACGTATCAGCCACCCAAAGTGTGGGAATGGAAAAAGAACAACGGCGGCGCGTTCGCCAACATCAACCGCCCCATTTCCGGCGCGACCCATGAGAAAGATCTTCCTGTCGGCTCTCACCCGCTGCAGCTCTACTCGCTGGGCACACCGAACGGCCAGAAGGTGACGATCATGCTCGAAGAACTGCTGGCGCTGGGCGTAACGGGCGCGGAGTACGACGCGTGGTTGATCCGCATCGGCGAGGGCGATCAGTTCTCCAGCGGCTTCGTGGAGGTGAACCCGAACTCGAAAATACCGGCGCTGCGTGACCACTCCACGAACCCGCCAACGCGCGTCTTTGAATCCGGCAATATCCTGCTCTATCTGGCGGAGAAATTCGGCCACTTCCTGCCGAAAGATCCGGCGGGACGCACCGAGACGCTGAACTGGCTGTTCTGGCTGCAGGGCGCGGCGCCGTTCCTCGGCGGCGGTTTTGGCCACTTCTATAACTATGCCCCGGTGAAAATTGAGTACGCGATTGACCGCTTTACCATGGAAGCCAAACGCCTGTTCGACGTGCTGGATAAACAGCTGGCGCGCGGTCGCTACGTGGCGGGTGAGGAGTACACCATTGCGGATATCGCCATCTGGCCATGGTTCGGCTGCGTGGCGCTGGGCAGCGTGTATAACGCCGCTGAGTTCCTCGACGCAGAAAAGTACACCAACGTGCAGCGCTGGGCGAAAGACGTGGCGAATCGCCATGCCGTTAAGCGCGGACGCATCGTTAACCGCACCAGCGGCGAGCTGAACGAGCAGCTCCACGAACGCCACGCGGCGAGCGACTTCGAGACCAATACGGAAGATAAGCGTCAGGCGTAATGTTCTGCCGGGCGGATCGCCGCCCGGCAACCGAGATCCTTTCGCAGGGCATGATTGGCCTAAAGGTTGAGCCGGTATTGCTGGCACTATCTGTGCGTTTTTCTCACCTCAGAGTGAGAAGCGACGTATCAACCGACAGCAGTCACAAAGGATCTGTTATGAAACTGATTAAAACAACGCTGGTTATCAGCGCCCTCATTTTTTCCACCTCGGGAATGGCCATCGATAAAACCGCCGCTGGCGCGGTAGCAGGCGCTGCCATTGGCGCGGCCACGGGCAAAGATCTGAAATCCACCGTTGGCGGTGCCGTTGTTGGCGCAGGCACGGGTGCCATGTTCAAAAACGGCGACAGGGGTAAAGCCGCGCGTAAAGGCGGCGCCGTAGGGGCTGCCGTGGGCGCAGGCGCTGCGGCGGTTACCGGCAAGAGCGTGCTGAAAGGTGCAGCCGTTGGCGCGGGCACGGGCGCGCTGATTGGTGAAGCGACGCACTGATAAACGCCGTAGTTCTGACTTTAGAATCGGTATGATGATGAAACCCAGCTATTATGCTGGGTTTTTTGTCTTATCTCGGTTCCGTTTGAGAAACGGGAAGTATTACCGCGATCGTTACGGGTAGCCTCCTGTTTGCGGTATCCTTACGTTCGGGACTTTCTCCGGAAAGTTGTCCGCATTTCATGTTCCGTAATTTCTTTTATTTTGCTTACGCTGGCCACCTGGGATTATTGGTCTGATACAGTATACTTTCGCCTGTTTAGGGAGGACGTGATGGCTATCAGTGAGAAAGACCTGCTTGAGGCAGGTTTCAGCAAAAGCGAAGTAGACAATTTACAGGGCCGACTCGCAGCAGCCGGAGGCACAATGCAGCATCTCATCGATGCGCTATCACGGCGCTTCCGGGTTTCGGTATGGATCACGGTCGCGCTGGTTCTGGTTATGCTGGTCACCCTTATCGCTGGCAGCCGGACACACATTCTTTCCGGGGGCATGAGTTCCCTTGTTGTCCTGATCATTGCCTGGGTGACCTTTCCACCAGCTCTGGGCTGGAAAGCATTCCGCCTGCAGAAGACTATTTCCCGGAAGGCTCGATAGTCAGTAAATCAAGCGCCACTTTGGCTTTAACACCCCATCCCGCAATTTTAAGCGCCATCGCGGGACGTGGCGTATCGGATACTTTCCTGAAGAAATCGGGCCTGGTCCAGTACCACAGCCGTTGCGCTTCGGGTTTCAGCCTCAGACCATACGCGCCGTAGACTTCACTAAAGAGCGTGACAGCCTTGTAGGTCCCCAGCCCCTGCTGCCGGCTGAAGCCCAGGAATTCTGCGACCTCCATTGAGCCGTCAGCGAAAATTCCCTCCGTCTGCTTATCACCGAGCAGGTTGTGTGCGGCCTCACGTGAAATAGTGTTAAGCCCGTTAACAACAATCACGGCACCGGCCACCACCCCCAACGGCGTCATGGAGGACATCATGACGATCCCACCAAAGATAGCCGCTCCGGCTACCACCACGTCAACAGCTGAGATGATGTAACCTACAATTTTGTTCTCGTGCCGGACAACCTTCACCTCGGCATAGAGTTTTGCATAGCCGGTTTTGAGAGAATGGGACTGTTAAAGCAGACTGGTGTTCTCTGCACGCAACGCCTGCAGGCAGGCCATACAGTCATCATCCGTTTTTGCCCGGCGTGCGGCCTCAAACTGGGCCATGATGAATGCCCTGATCTCATCCACAAACTGAATCCGGATAAAACCATCCTGAAGATGCATAGCCGCGACCGTGTTGGCCGTATTAACCAGTTTTCTGGCCTCCAGATTGATCATAGTTTCCGCCCAGGCTCGGGGATTCTGGCCGGGTAAAAGCAACGTGTCCATTTTATCGCCTCGCTGATCTGTTTCAGAAAGCATATTCCCGAAACGATTTTTGACAACAAAAAATGGGTATTGCCCCGGCAATATTGCAGAACTAACCGATACCGCATCGCGGCATGGAGGCGAGAGGTAAAGATAAAGGGCTCCATTTGGAAAACGGAGCCTACTCTGAACTATATACAAGCCCGTTCGAACAACCGCCCTGCGGCTGGCGTTAACCCTGACATATGCATGCAGGCATGCACCATTCCCGGCAACCGTTCACAGCGCACAGGCACCCCCGCCTCCTCAAGCCGTCGCGCATACGCTTCAGCCTCATCGCGCAGGGGATCATATTCACAACTCAGGATGGTTGCTGGCGGTAACCCCCTCAGCGAGGCCATATGCAGCGGCTCGGCATAGGGATGACGACGGTCTCCCAGATAGTTTTCCCAGCAAAACGCCATCGCATCACGCGTTAAAAAATAACCTTCAGCATATTCACAATAGCTTTCGGTCGACATTTCGCGACTTAATGCCGGGTAGAGCAGCAACTGATGCTCAATGTGAGGTCCGCCGCGATCCCGGGCCAGCAGCGCTGTCGCTGCAGCGAGATTTCCGCCTGCACTGTCGCCCCCCACCGCCAGACGGGTCGCATCTATCCCCAGAAGCGCGGCCTGTTCACTGGCCCAGTATAGTGCCTGATAAACATCTTCTAACGGCCTTGGGAAGGGGAACTCCGGCGCCAGACGGTAATCCACGGAGAGTATTTTCCTGCCAGTGGCATTGGCCAGTGCCTGACAGGGTCGATCATAGAGCGACAGCGACCCCAGACACCATCCACCGCCGTGAGCAAATAGTATTGCAGGCTGCGCAATGTCCGCGTTTGAGGCTGCTGGGGTATAGGCACGAAGGGCAATGGCGTAACCATCATCGGCGATGACAACATAGTCCTGCATGTCATCGCTTAATTCATCCTCTCCCTGCAGCCGCAACAAATCTACTTCGGTGGCGGCACGCAGGTCGCCTAACGACGCCGGTTGCGGCGCGCCCGATGATGCAGCCAGAAAGTCAGCAATGTGTTTATCAAGCGGCACGATCGTTGCCCTCTGAGAGAAAGGGCACGATCAGCCCAATAAACGCCTCATGACACTCTTCGGTAATAAAATGCCCGCAGTCCGCCACCGTCTCGCCACGCAGATCAAGGGCATTGCCCTGGAGGGTTATCAGCGGTGCATCGCGCGTGGCATGTTCGGCCCCCACCGTTAATACCGGCATGGTTAAAGGCGTTTGCGCACGGCGCTGGTTCTGCCGGATGGTTTCCGGGATAGCGCGATAATAGTCGAAGCCCGCACGCAGCCCGCCGGGTGTCGAATAGGCGGCGATATACACCTCTGCAGCGACCTGTTCACGGCGATGCGACCAGCGATCGAAAATATAGCTGAGATACTGTGATTCGCGCCCGCTGGTCAGGGTCTCGGGGAGATCCGCCAGTTGATTGAACATGAAGTGCCAGAGAAAGATGTTCTCTTCCGGTGCGACGAAAATCGGTGGTGGCGGTGCCAGTCCAGGGATCACCGCTTCTGTCAGCACAAGTCGTTCTATTGCCTGAGGAAAATCGCTCGCTATGGCATAGCCAACCCACATGCCGATATCGTGGCCCACTATGCGATAACGCGCATGCCCCAACTGCGCCATCATGGTATGCAGCATGGCACCGACACGTCCGGTGTCATAGCCGTCGCGCGGTTTATCGGACTCACCAATACCCGGAGGGTCGACCGCTATCGCCTGAAAACCCGCCGCCGCCAGCGCCTGAAGAACATAGCGCCAGGTATACCAGGTCTGCGGCCAGCCCGGTATCAGTAATACCGGTTGACCTTTTCCCACCACGACGCAATGGATGCGCTGTCCGTTCACTTTCGTATAGACGTGTTCTGCCCTGAGATCCGCATGCGCGATCTCACCGTATTGTTGTTCCATGGGGACTCCCTGTAATGTCGTGGCTTAGCGAATGCCGAGTAGTGCGTTGATTTGCTGAGGGTTAACCGGCGCACCGGCGAAATCATCAAAGACTTTATCGGTAATGTGAATAATATGGTCGCGGATGAACGTAGCCCCTTCTCTGGCACCATCCAGCGGGTTTTTCAGACAGCACTCCCACTCCAGGGTTGCCCAGCCAGCATAATCGTATTGGGTCAGCTTCGAGAAAATGGCCCTGAAATCCACCTGGCCGTCACCCAATGAGCGAAAACGTCCTGCACGATCAACCCATGACTGATAGCCACCATAAATACCCTGACGACCGGTCGGATTAAATTCAGCGTCTTTCACGTGGAACATGTTGATCATGTCCTTATAAATATCAATAAACTCCAGATAGTTAAGCTGCTGGAGCACCATGTGGCTGGGGTCGAAAAGTATCCGGCAGCGGGGATGTTCTTTTACCCTTTGATAAAACATTTCAAACGTCACCCCATCATGCAAATCTTCACTCGGGTGGATCTCATAGCAGAGGTTAATGCCCTGCTCTTCGCAGGCGTTAAGTACCGGCATCCAGCGTCTGGCCAGCTCGTCAAAGGCGGTTTCAATTAACCCTTCCGGGCGCTGCGGGAACGGGAACAAATAGGGCCACGCCAGCGAGCCAGAAAAGGTACCCAGATCGCTGAGGCCAAGCCTGGCAGAGGCCTTGACCGCCATCAGCAGCTGTTGCCGTGCCCATTCGCTACGGGCCTGCGGGTTGCCGTGGACTTCCGGCGGCGCAAAGCTGTCGCATAAGCTGTCGTAAGCAGGATGGACCGCCATCAGTTGGCCGAAGATATGGCTGGTCAGTTCACTCACCACCAGGCCATGCTCCGCCAGCATACCGACCAAATCATCACAGTAGGTCTGACTTTCTGCGGCCGTCGCCACGTCGAAGAGACGGCGATCCCATGCCGGAATTTGCAGGGCGTTAAAACCCGTTTCCGCCGCCCACCGGGCTATCGCAGGCAAATCATTAAAGGGGGCCGCGTCATCGCTGAACTGGGCCAGATGGAGAGAGGGACCTTTGAGGGTTTTCATCGTATACTCCTATTGTTTGTCGATTGACAAACAATAGGAGTAAAGCCGGATAACCGCAAGCGAAAATTATAAATTCGTTGGTAATCCAGATGATTTAGGCGATCCTGTTGCACAGAATTCAGGACCAACCGGAGCAACAAAATGGCAGGCAGACCGCGCCAGTTCGATCGTGACCAGGCGCTTATCAAAGCGCGCAACCTGTTCTGGAGACAGGGTTATGAAGGAACCTCGATGTCAGATCTGGTGGCAGAGCTGGGGATCGCGTCGGCACGGATTTACAAGGCGTTTGGTTCAAAAGAACAGCTCTTTCGGGAAGCTATCGCTGATTACGAAAATCAGGAAGGCAGTTTTGCGGATCGGGCCTTAGCCGCTGGGGGCACAGTGCGGGATACCCTCCAGACGCTATTAATGGATGCGGTTCACCTGTACTGCCATCCGGATTTGCCGCAAGGATGTATGGTGGTGGCCTCTGCAGCCAGCGTCAGCGCAGAAAATGAGCCGATCAAAACCTGGCTGGCGCAGCATCGCCTGCAGCGTACACAGCAGATCATCGACCGTCTCCATCAGGCAGTGCAAAACGGTGAACTGCCGGATACGACCGATGCAGAGAGTCTGGGAGACTATTTCGCCGTCTTTTTACACGGTTTGTCGGTGCAGGCCCGGGACGGTGTTCCGGAATCACGTTTGCAGGCGGCGGTTAAGCAGGCGCTTAACCTGCTGCCGCCTTCCTGAGTGCGACGCTGAGGAAGGCCGCACAGCGTGGCCTTAGCGCATTCTGCCGTAAGGCGGAATTACTGACACGTTACGCAAAATCGCATCAATGGTGATCGTCATACTGATGCTCAATCACCATTCCTTCCGCCACGCTCGCCACATGGCGTGCACGCGGATGATAGACCGGTGCAGGGGCGGCATACGTTGTTTGTACAGGTGCAGGCGCAACGCTTACCGCCTCAGGAACCGTGGCTGACTGCGGAACAATCACGACCTTATACCCGGTGGGGACATCGACCGTGACGCTCTGGGCCATCGCTGTATTGACCACGACAAAACCTGCAAGGGCTGCTAATAAAATAATACGGTTTTTCATAAATTGAATTATTTCCGGCTTCAAGAAGATAATTCATTATGTCGGCGAATTCTTAAGACAATATTAATTTTCATGTTCTGGAATGTGCAGAAAATGCCAAATATATTGTTACAAGCGAATATTTTAATATTTGAAATATATTGACTTACGTTTTTTTAAAAAGGCGGCAAGAAATACGCTTGCATGCCGCCTCGCCTGTTATGTTAATACTTTATATCCCGCGCTTTTTGCCGTCCGGCCTGTTTCATCTGACGCTTGTCCTGGCGGCAGTCGTGATTACTCTGGTTATTGTTCGCCACGCAGGTCTGTTTCACCTGCCGTGACGCGTCGCGGGTTTCCTGCCTGACATCACGCGCCACGCGCCGCTCCTGCGCCTGCTGGGTCGCGCTGGTGGAAACCGAGAAAAGCGTCAGAAAAATGAGAGAAAGGACAGGGATAAAAGATAACGATCTGTTCATAGCAACACCTCGTAGAAGAGAGTCCAGAACGTCAGGGGTTAGCAAAAGAATAGCAGTTTCAGAGCACGCGGAATGGGGAAGGCGTTAATAATGTAAGGCCGCTCAAGGCGGCCTTATCACGTTGCGTTATGCCGTCAGGCGGAACTTCTGCACCGAGCGCTGAAGATCTTCGGTCTGACGCTCCAGCGCCGAAGCCGCCGCGGAAACCTCCTCCACCAGCGAGGCGTTTTGCTGGGTGACGCCGTCCATCTGCGTAATGGCGATACCGACCTGCGAAATGCCTTTACTCTGCTCCTCAGAGGCAGAGGCGATTTGCTTCATAATGGTCGTCACTTCCGTCACGTCCCGCAAAATCGCATCCATGGTCGTCCCCGTGTCGCTTACCAGCTTTGCACCCTGCTCGACGCGGGAAACGGAATCGGTAATCAGCCCTTCAATCTCTTTCGCCGCGTTGGCGCTGCGGCTTGCCAGGTTGCGAACTTCGCCCGCCACGACGGCGAAGCCGCGCCCCTGTTCGCCCGCGCGTGCTGCTTCAACCGCCGCGTTAAGTGCCAGAATATTGGTCTGGAAGGCAATGCTGTTAATGACGTTGGTGATTTCAGCAATTTTCTTCGAGCTTTCCGAAATACCGCTCATGGTGCTTACCACCTCTTCCACCAGCGAACCGCCGCGGCTGGCGGTGGTTGAGGCCACATCGGCCAGTTGGCTTGCCTGGCGGGCGCTCTCCGCGTTCAGTTTCACCGTAGCGGTCAGCTGTTCCATGCTGGCTGCCGTCTCTTCCAGTGCCGCCGCCTGCTCTTCGGTACGGGAGGAGAGATCGTTGTTACCGCTGGAAATCTCCGTCGCCCCGCGCCAGATATTTTCACTGCCGGAGCGGATCGTGCTGACCGCCTCGCGCAAGCTGTCCTGCATGGCGCTCAGCAGCGGCACCAGCTGTCCCACGCAGTTGCGGCCGAACGGCTCAATGGGCTGGCTGAGATCGCCCTGAGCAATCTGGCGGAACTGCTGGCGAATGCGGTCCAGCGGTTTGACCAGCATCGCGACCAGGTAACGGTCGGTGAAGAGCAGGATCAGCAGACCGACGATCGTGGCGACGATAATCACCGTACGGGTCATGCTGGTCAGGCCGTCCACCACCACGCGGGTGCTGTCGAGCGACTTTGCGGCAGCACTGTTGAACTCTTCAGCCGCCGCGCCGAACGCGCGGCTCAGCGTTGGCGTGACGTTATTGGCCTGCTGACGATAGCCGTCCAGCGCGCCCAGTTTCGCCTGCTGCATTTGCGGCGTCACGCCCTGTTCGAGCAGCGCCTGCCATGCACCGATCACCCGGGAAGAGACCTGGGGATCCATTGGGCCTGGGGAGATCGCCTTCATCTCGGCCAGCTTCTTGCCCATGTTATCCAGCGCCTGCTGGGCAGAGGCCAGATCCGGCGTGCCGCCTGCGGCTTTGACTTCCATTGCGCGGCTCAGACGGGTCACAAAGCGGAAATACTGATCGTTGCCCTGGCTGAGCACCGTCATCTGCTTGACCAGCTGGCGGTCCACCTCGTTGCCATCTGAAACGCGAGACAGAGACCAGGTGCTGTAGAGCCCAACACCCGCCCACATTAAACAAAAGATCCCGAGAATCGCCAGCATGACGAAACGGATCGTGAAATTACGGAGCATATTCATAAGTCTTCCTTGCCGTGAGGGTGAATTCGCCCAGAGGCGAGTCTTACCCTCGTTATCGGCAGAAACTGACGAAGTTATACTATTTCGCGCGTAATTTTATAAAAATCTTCGCTACCCTGCCGTTCGCCGGAAAAGGATAATCACTGCGGGGAAAATCTTACTGCTCAATACATGTTTTCATATTTCAGCAGCCGTCGAAATGTAAAACAGACAAACAGTTAATTAACCTCACAACCCGAAAGGATGAATACCCTGATGAATGAGACGGTCAAAGAACCGCACGACCGGTCAAGAAACCCTTTAATTTGTATGCAAATCATTCCAAAGCATTTAGCTCATGAATTAAATTAAATTTATTAATCAAATTTAATTATTTAAACGCTAATTATTGTGCAGGATATTTTTTTAGATTTCATTACATCCTTACCTGCTGAGGAAGTTCTTATTTTAAATAAATTCATTTAAAAAGAGCCGGACAATTTTCGACTCATCCAGAGAACTTCAAATGCGCAAATTAATGAATCGTACATTGCTTTCGCAATGTGTATTAGTGGCTTTAACGTCATTTGGCGCCCAGGCTAACGTAACACCCGCTACGCCCTGCCAGCCGGGCGTGACATCGCAGACCTGCGGCTTAACGAAATATGTAGATAATAGTTTCTATGAAGATCCCGGCGTGACTAATGCCATTATGGCCGACACCACCGCAAATAATATCTTTATGGATGGAAGCCGTGAATCAGGGGATACCCAGTCATTAACCGTTTCTGGTACCGACATGTCCGGCCATTATATTCAGGGCAGCAACGGGGGGACGGCTAATATTACGGTGAATAACGGCGCCACCGTCGATATGATCGAAGTGGGCAATACCGGTGCAACCACCAATACGACGGTGACCATCGATGACGCCACGCTGAATGGCGAAAATGACGCCGGAAGCTACGAGGGCAAGAAAGCCTATATGATGGGTTCCGCCATTTATCTCGACCCCATGGATAAAGGTTACCACACCGTCAACGTTGAGGACGGCAGCATGCTGCACGGCAGTATTCTCAGTGCGGGAGCCGGTGCACAAAATATTGCCATCAGCAACAGCACGATGGATAAAGGCGGTATTTACGCGGGTAGCGATAAATCTGATACCAATATTACGCTGACTAACGCTTCCGTGGATGCCTCACAGAGCGAAATCGCGCAGAACATCGACACGCTGGCGGTAAAACTGAGCGGATATAAGCCCTTCAGCGACATCAACCTGGATGCCTTTGGCGATGTCGCCATCGCGATGTACGGAACGAAGGCTGATTCGCTGGCGCTGGATAACAGTACGGTCACCGGCGACATTGGGGCCTTTAACGAAAACGGCACCACGCTGATTTCATTGACCAATAACAGCGTGGTAAATGGCAATGTGACCGTTGATGGTAACGCCGCAAATTCCGTTCTGGTGGATAACAGCACCGTGAATGGCGAGATAAATACCAGCCAGAGTACGGGCAATAGTACAATTACGCTGCAGAACAACGCGACCGTCAACGGTGATATTACAACGGGTGCAGGTGATGATACGGTCGTCCTGACCAATGATTCACATGTCAATGGCAATGTTAACGGTGGTGACGGCAGCGATACCCTGTCAATGGATGCGGGCAGTTCTATATCCGGACAAATAAGCCAGTTTGAAACGGTAAATACCACCAGTGATAACAGCATTGCCATTGATAAAATTAACGATGCAACCAGCTGGAGTTTGCAAAACGGTTCAACCCTGATTGCCAACACCACCGGCAGCAATGCGCTGGTTACCATGAGCACCGACAGCTACGTGAATTTCGGTAATATTACCGGCGCCAATAACGCCGTGGTGGTGAACAGCATTACGCCATCAGCGCAAAATCAGCAGGGAATAGTCCTGGGGACCTTCACCACGTCGGGCAGCAGTGCGCCGCAGAATTATGCAGCAGCCACGTTTACCAACGGCGACCAGACCGTGGAGAACCGTAGCGGCGCGTATAACTACAACAACAGTCTGAATATTGTTGCGGCCGACAGCGCGCCTCAGGCTCAGCTGACTGCAGATAATAGCCAGAGCTGGAATATTGAATTTAACAGCCAGAAGGGCAACCTTGCGAGCGACGTTCAGGGGCTGGTAGCCGGCCTGGATGCAGCGGAACAGGCCGGGCATCAGGTAGCGGATGACATCAGCAACCACATGAACCAGGTGCATCTGGCAAACCTGCTGGGAGAACAGCAGGACGGTGCGCAGGTCTGGGGCGATTTCCTTTATCAGAACGGTAATTTCAGCAACGACGTCGACTATAAAAGCATCACTCAGGGTGCGCAGGGCGGCGTAGACTGGACGGCGCATCTGGACAACGGCGACAGCGTCACCGGCGGTATCGCGCTGGCGTGGACGCGCAGCCGCGTGCAGGACACCAGCGACGGCGCGGATAGCTTCAAAGACAGCGTTTACGGTAACTACTACAGCCTGTATGGCGGCTGGCAGCAGGCGCTGAACGGCCGAACCTGGGGTCTGTTTGCTGACGGCAGCTTCAGCTACGGCGATATGCGTTACTCGCTGTCTGCCAACAACGTGACGGGCGATACCAGCGGCATGACGGAAGCGCTGCACGGCTCCACCGATGGCAGTATGTATCTGGCGCAGGCCCGCACCGGGGTGAACGTGTTGCTGCCAGGCGAAACGCTGCTGCAACCCTACGCCACTCTTGGCTGGGATCAGACCAAAGCGAACGGCTTCTCTGACAGCGAAGTCACCTTTGCCGACAGCCAGGTCTCTTCCTGGAACGGCGGCGCGGGCGTGAGGCTCACCACCACCCTTCGCGATTTGAACAAGAACGTGAAGGTGATGCCGTGGATCGACGCGCGCTTCCAGAAAGAGTTCAGCGATGACACCGACATTCAGGCGGCGGATTATCACAATACCTCCGGTCACAACAACACCATGGGCATCTTTGGGGCAGGTATCAACGCCACCATCGCCCATAACTTCACCCTGACCACCGGCGTCTATGTCGGTACTGGCGATGTGGATAACGATGCCAGCGTACAGGCGGGGATGAGCTACAGCTTCTGATTGTCGTCTGATTGCCCGGTGACCTGCGTGTACCGGGCAGTGCGGGACTCAACGTCTGACGCATCCCGGGGAAAATTGCTGGCAGGGAGTTCTGCCATCGCTTCTCCCCGGGATTTGTGTTTTGATAAGGACAGAATGAAAACGCCGTTTCAAAAATTCATCGATAAGAAAAGGAGACATCATGTCCTGGTACCCTGCCCCTGACCGCTACGAGAACATGCAGTACCGCCACTGTGGCAAAAGCGGCCTTCGCCTGCCCGCGCTGTCGCTTGGCCTGTGGCATAGCTTCGGCCATATTCAGCCTCTTGATGCCCAGCGGGCGCTGCTGCGTAAAGCCTTTGACCTCGGCATTACCCATTTCGACCTTGCCAACAACTACGGCCCGCCAGCAGGCAGCGCGGAAGAGAATTTTGGCCGTCTGCTGCGGGAGGACTTTGCCGCGTATCGCGACGAGCTGGTTATCTCCACCAAGGCGGGTTACGACATGTGGCCCGGGCCATACGGCTCAGGCGGATCGCGCAAATATCTGCTCGCCAGCCTCGATCAGAGCCTGAAACGCCTGGGCGTCGACTACGTGGATATTTTCTATTCCCACCGCGTGGATGAAACCACGCCGATGGAAGAGACGGCCTCTGCGCTGGCGCAGGCTGTTCAGAGCGGCAAGGCGCTGTACGTGGGCATTTCCTCCTATTCAACCGAGCGCACGCAAAAAATGGCCGAGCTGCTGCGCGAGTGGAAGATCCCCCTGCTGATCCACCAGCCGTCCTATAACCTGCTCAACCGCTGGGTCGATAAGACCGGTTTGCTGGATGCGCTGGCGGCCAACGGTACAGGATGTATCGCCTTTACCCCGCTGGCGCAGGGGCTGCTGACCGGAAAATACCTGAACGGTATTCCTGAAGATTCACGCATGCAGCGTGAAGGCAAGAAAGTCCGCGGTCTGAACGAAAAAATGCTGACCGAAGCCAACCTGAACAGCCTGCGTTTGCTGAGTGAAATGGCGCAGGCGCGGGGTCAGACTATGGCGCAGATGGCGTTGAGCTGGCTGCTGAAAGATGCGCGCGTGACGTCAGTGCTGATTGGCGCAAGCCGCCCGGAACAGATTGAGGAGAACGTTCGGGCGCTGGATAACGTGTACTTCAGTGAGGACGAACTCAAGCGGATTGACCAGCATGTTGCGGATGGGGAGTTGAACCTGTGGCAGGCGTCGTCTGATAAATAAGGCCGCACCGAGCAGTCCCCTCTCCCCTTTGGGGAGAGGGTTAGGGTGAGGGGTAAGGCGTACTTTACTTCTTACTGATCTTATCCAGATACCCCATCACAAACGCAGACAGCACAAACGTCAGATGGATAATGACGTACCACATCAGTTTGTTATCCGGCACGTTCTTCGCGTCCATAAACACGCGTAGCAGGTGGATAGAAGAGATCGCCACAATCGACGCGGCCACTTTATTCTTCAGCGACGAGGCATCCATTTTGCCCAACCAGCTGAGCTTCTCTTTGCGCTCGTCGATATCCAGCTGAGAGACGAAATTCTCGTAGCCGGAGAACATCACCATTACCAGCAGCCCGCCCACCAGGGTCATATCCACCAGCGACAGCAGAACCAGAATCAAATCCGCCTCGGCAATGGAAAAGATATTCGGCAGAACGTGCAGGATTTCCTGAAAGAACTTAATCGTCAGCGCGATAAGCGCCAGCGAAAGGCCAAAATAGACAGGGGCCAGTATCCAGCGAGAGGCGTACATGGCATTTTCAAAAAAGCGTTCCATAAAGTCCTGTTTGCAAAAGAAACCAGCGCCCAGTATATCCCAATGGCGCTGACTGTTTGCAATAGCTCACCAGTATGGTCACTCAGACGTTGTCGGGGTTAACCTCGGGACGGGCGTATTCCGGCCAGACCAGCACCACCAGCTCCGGGTAGGCTTCAAGGCTGAACTCACGAAAACACTGACGCAAATTTAATACGTCCAGATCGGAATAAGAGACCTTCTCGCCGTTAAGGCAGCGTTTTTTGATATTGTCATAATATTTATACACGGCTGAATTGAGATCGCTACAGCGACGCTGTGCTTCAAACAGTCCGGGCGTGTCATTAATTTCCGACATTTTCATGCGTTTAATTGTCGCGTGTAAAAAGTCGATATATTCATGGTTCACCCGCCAGTACCAGACAGGCGTAACGGAGTTCATCAATACAGAGAAATGGTCTTCTCCTTCCTCTTTTGTCATGAGTTCCGGTTGCGGCGGTTCACTGGTGTCTTTCGACACTTTCGTTTTATTGAACTCCTGCATCAATAAAAGCACACCAGCGGTCAGTAATAGTAATGTGATGACCGTAAAAAAGATGCTGTTCATGGGTAGGCTCCATTTTTTTTGATTTTAAATTTGCCTCATGATATTGTCAACGAATCTCACGCCTTTACCAACCCCACCCTGTTGAAATTAAAGGAAATTAAAAATGCTGCCCGACTATCTCGTCCCGGCTAAGTACCACATTACGCCTGTGGAACAGCAACCGACGGAAGCAGAAAAAGAGGTCAGTTTCACTCAGGGGAAAAGAAAGCTCTCTGATTTCGAGCCTGATATATTAATTGGTGTTTCCCGTACCGGCAAATCCCGTAATATGTTGCTGGAAGAGCACGATCGTCATATAAAAGACCGCTTATTTCGCGCCATAAAAATTGAAGCTTTTGTCCACCTGCTGAATGATCTGCAGGCCGAAGGTGAAATAGATGCCCAGAAACTAAGTCAAATATTGGCCGAAAAAACCAAAGAAATTAACGAAGCGGGCAATGAAATTTGGCTTAACTTAATTACGCGCGAAAAAAACAACCCAATTTTTTATAGCCTGGGGGAGGATTAACGTGAAGGAAGTTAAAAATAACGACGTTTATTTGACTTTGGATGATAAAAAAAGTGATGAATTTATCTTAAAGCAAAATCTCGACGCGCTGCGAAACACAAAAAATGACGAGATGACGCGCATTACACAAGACCTGGTATCGATCCCGGCGACGCTGGTGCGGCTGAAATGGCAGAATCGCCGTGAGATTTATCCGCTGCAGGTCAAAGAAGAAATTTACGGTGCCGTGATGAACGCCATCATGGAACAGCGGCCAGAGCTAAAAGAGAAGCTTCTGGGACGCCTTGAGGCCAACTACCAGTACCTGCTTGCCAGAGAGATCGCCACCCTGCGTCTGACGCGCAAACTGTCAGACGGCGAGTACCGTACCTCAAACGTCACCTGCGTTGCGCTTGATGAGGACGCGCTGGCAACCCCCTCTACCGCACCGACGGAAAATAAGAACGCATAAACCCAACAGGCATAAAAAAAGCCGGCTTTCGCCAGCTTCTTTATCACTTCGCGGCCGCTTTCTCTTCGCCGACCAGCCCAATCTTCAGATAACCCGCCTGATGCAGCGTGTCCATTACCTTCATCATGGTTTCATAATCCACGGTTTTATCCGCACGGAAGAAGACCGTGGTGTCTTTTTTACCGCCGGTAAGCTGATCCAGCGCCGGGATAACAGAGTCGGCCGTTACCGGGTCGTTACCGAGGAACATCGATTTATCGGCCTTCACGGAC
Organism: Enterobacter sp. EC_50; assembly: GCF_019584525.1. NCBI lineage: Bacteria > Pseudomonadati > Pseudomonadota > Gammaproteobacteria > Enterobacterales > Enterobacteriaceae > Enterobacter > Enterobacter sp. EC_50. The sequence goes on from NZ_VDAF01000015.1 coordinate 74,969, forward strand.
AGATAGACAGGCTTTTCCGGGCGCGGCTGCGGCTGGCTGGACGAGGCTGGCAGATTCACCTTCACGTCCACCGTCGCCAGCGGCGCGGCCACCATGAAGATGATCAGCAGAACCAGCATGACGTCGATAAACGGCGTCACGTTGATCTCATGCATTTCGCCGTTATCGTCCAGATTTTCGTTTAGACGCATCGCCATAATATCAACCCACGCGCAGTTTGGACGCCGCGTGCACCGGCTTAACGGCGCTGGCATTCAGGTCGAGATCGCGGCTCTGCAGCAGCAGAACCTGCGCGGCAACGTCACCGAGGGTGGCTTTGTAGCTGCCAATCATGCGCGCGAAGATGTTGTAGATAACCACCGCCGGAATCGCCGCGACCAGACCAATCGCCGTCGCCAGCAGCGCTTCGGCGATACCCGGCGCAACGACCGCCAGGTTGGTGGTTTGGGTCTGCGCGATACCGATAAAGCTGTTCATGATGCCCCAGACCGTACCGAAAAGACCGATGAACGGCGAAATCGCGCCGATGGTGGCCAGATAACCATTGCCGCGCCCCATGTGTCGGCCAACCGCCGCCACGCGACGCTCCAGACGGAAACCGGTACGCTCCTTGATGCCTTCGTTATCTTCACTGCCCGCGGAGAGTTCCAGCTCGTTCTGTGCTTCATTCACGAGCAGGGTAGTCAGGCTTTTCGCGTGGAAGGATGAGGTCATATCTGAGGCCTGATCCAGAGAGCGGGCTTCTGCCAACTGCTGCTGTTCCCGCTTGAGGCGACGCTTCTGCGAAAGCAGCTCGGCGCTCTTGCTGAAGAAGATAGCCCAGGTGACAACGGACGCCAGAATCAGGCCGATCATCACAATCTTAACCACGATGTCAGCATGCTGATACATGCCCCAAACGGAGAGATCCGCCTGCATCAAATTATTACCCACTCTGTATCTCCAGGACGCAAATCACAAAATCTGAACGTAATAATATCAAAACATCGTCGAATTGATAGTAGTTCTCATTAGTATTTGCATAGTGCCGCAATTTTCGTTCACTTTCCTTGCGCTTACGCAGTAAAAATTTCTTATGCGCTTTTTTGCTAATATTTTCTGCTTATTCGATAAGCCTGCGGGTGCAGTTTTTTCCAATCGTGGTAGTCTGGACGTCCAGACGTATAAAAACAGGGTTAGCGAACATGACAACGAAGCATCTTGATACCACGCTGGTACAGGCAGGACGCAGCAAAAAATATACTCAGGGATCGGTCAACAGCGTGATTCAACGCGCCTCCTCGCTGGTGTTTGACACCGTTGAGGAGAAAAAAAACGCCACGCGCAACCGCGCAAAAGGCGGGCTGTTTTATGGCCGTCGCGGCACGCTAACCCACTTTTCTCTGCAGGAAGCGATGTGCGAACTGGAAGGCGGCGCAGGCTGCGCGCTGTTCCCGTGCGGCGCGGCGGCGGTCGCCAACACCATTCTGGCGTTTGTGGAACAGGGCGACCATATCCTGATGACCAACACCGCCTATGAACCCAGCCAGGACTTCTGTACCAAAATCCTCAGCAAGCTCGGCGTGACGACCGGCTGGTTCGACCCGCTGATTGGTGAAGGTATTGCCGAACTTATTCAGCCAAACACGCGCATTGTGTTCCTGGAATCGCCGGGGTCGCTCACCATGGAAGTTCACGACGTGCCGGCTATCGTCAAGGCCGTGCGCAGCAAAGCGCCAGAGGCGATCATTATGATCGACAACACCTGGGCGGCAGGCGTGCTGTTCAAAGCGCTGGAATTCGACATTGATATTTCCATCCAGGCGGCGACGAAATACCTGATTGGCCACTCTGACGGCATGATTGGTACTGCGGTTTCCAACGCGCGCTGCTGGGATCAGCTGCGTGAAAACGCCTATCTGATGGGCCAGATGGTGGATGCCGACACGGCGTACATGACCAGCCGCGGACTCCGCACGCTGGGCGTTCGCCTGCGTCAGCACCACGAAAGCAGCCTGAAGGTGGCCGAATGGCTGGCGCAGCATCCGCAGGTTGAGCGCGTAAACCATCCGGCGCTGCCGGGCAGTAAGGGGCATGAATTCTGGCAACGTGACTTTACGGGCAGCAGCGGTTTGTTCTCGTTTGTGCTGAAAAAACGGCTGAATAATGACGAGCTGGCAAGCTATCTGGATAATTTTAGCCTCTTCAGTATGGCCTACTCATGGGGCGGTTTTGAATCCCTGATCCTGGCTAACCAGCCGGAGCAGATCGCGGCCCTGCGCCCAGGTGGTGAAGTGGCCTTCAGCGGTACCCTGATTCGACTGCATATCGGTTTAGAAAATGTTGACGATCTGATTGCGGATTTAGCAGCAGGGTTCGAGCGTATCGTGTAGAGTGCTGGCTGAAAATGTACTCTCTGGACGCTTTTGTGGACACCGCAAGCAGAAAAGTCTGCATGAGTTGCGCCCGGGATCAAACCCGACGGGCGAATTAGGGAGTACAATAGCGCTATATCTGCTGTTCCACAGGAAAGTCCATGGCTGTTATTCAAGATATTATCGCGGCGCTCTGGCAACATGATTTTGCCGCCCTGGCGGATCCTCACGTCATAGGCGTCGTCTATTTCGTGATGTTCGCAACGCTGTTTCTGGAAAATGGATTACTGCCAGCCTCGTTTTTACCCGGTGACAGTCTGCTTTTGCTTGCCGGGGCGTTGATCGGCAAAGGCGTCATGGACTTTACGCCCACGATGGTTATCCTCACTTCCGCAGCCAGCCTGGGCTGCTGGCTGAGCTATCTGCAGGGCCGCTGGCTCGGCAACACGCGCGTGGTCAAAAGCTGGCTGGCGCAGTTACCCCATAAATACCATCAGCGTGCAACCTGCATGTTTGACCGACACGGCCTGCTTGCGCTGCTGGCCGGACGTTTTCTGGCGTTCGTTCGCACCCTTCTGCCGACGATGGCGGGCATTTCCGGTTTGTCGAACCGCCGCTTCCAGTTCTTCAACTGGCTGAGCGCCCTGCTTTGGGTTGGCGTGGTGACGACATTCGGCTACGCGCTGAATATGATCCCCTTCGTGAAACACCACGAAGATCAGGTGATGACCTTCCTGATGGTGCTGCCGATGTTCCTGCTGGTGGCGGGTCTGGTGGGCACCATCGCGGTAGTGATTAAGAAGAAGTACTGCAGCGCGTGATAAAAAATTGCCGGGTGGCGGCTACGCCTTACCCGGCCTACGTTTCCCCTCAGGCTCCCTGCATCGTTCTTATACGCGACGCATCCTCTCCCGGCGTGACGCCGAAATAGCGCTTAAACTCCCGACTGAACTGCGACGCACTTTCATAGCCCACCCGCATCGCCGCCGCGCTGGCCTTCATGCCGTCGTGGATCATCAGCATTCGCGCCTTATGCAGCCGGTAGGTTTTGAGGTACTGCAGCGGCGAAGTGCTGGTCACCGATTTAAAGTTATGGTGAAACGCCGAGACGCTCATATTGGCTTCCGCCGCCAGCTGGTCGACGCTGAGGTTTTCGGTGTACTGGCTTTCGATACGCTTGAGCACGCGGCTTATCAGGCTGAAGTGGGTCTGTCGGCTCACCAGGGCAAGTAACGCGCCGCCGCCCGGGCCCAGCAGCACGTGGTACAGAATTTCTCGGATAATCTGCTTGCCCAGTATGCGCGCGTCCAGCGGCCTCTCCATGACGTCCAGCAGACGCTCAATGGCGCAAAGGATCTCTTCCGACAGCGTTGCCGAGTTGATCCCGCTTGAGGCCATCGAAGGCTGGAAGAGTTCGTCTTCGCCAATCTCCATCAGCAGCTCCTGCAGCTGGAGGATGTCGACATTGACGCGGATCCCCGCCAGCGGAACCGCCTCTGTCGCGAAGGTTTCACATTCGAAGGGTAAAGGTACTGTCAGCAGCAGATATTCATTGGTGTCGTAGCGGAACACGCGCTCGTTGATATAGCCAATTTTATGGCCTGAAAAGAGAAAAACGATGCCCGGCTGGTACATGACCGGCGTGCGCGTTCCGGGCTGCGTGCCGTAGAGCAGGCGAATGTCCGGCAGCAGATCGCTGGCACGATTTTCATTATCTATCAATCTCTTAATCTGCGCAGTGAGCTGCTGGCAGATAGCCTCACGGTTCATCTTGCGTTACTCCGGGTGCGGTTTTCGACGTTGACAGTGTGCGTTGTTTTCCGCGCTTTCTCCAGCGCTCTGTAGAAATGGGCAAGACATCGGCAGGAATGTGCATTGAGGGCGTAGCCCCGGACGGCCACAATGTGCAGCATCAGGTCGCCCTCTGCGCACCACGGTTTTTCACCCACTAAAGGGAACGAGCAATGAACAACTTTAATCTTCACACCCCAACCCGCATTCTGTTTGGTAAAGACGCTATCGCTGACCTGCGCGCACAGATCCCTGCTGACGCCCGCGTGCTGATCACCTACGGTGGCGGCAGCGTGAAAAAAACCGGCGTGCTGGATCAGGTTTACAGCGCGCTGGACGGTCTGGACGTGCGTGAGTTCGGCGGCATTGAGCCAAACCCGTCCTACGAAACGCTGATGAACGCGGTGAAAATCGCCCGCGAAGAAAACATCACCTTCCTGCTGGCGGTCGGCGGCGGCTCCGTGCTGGACGGCACCAAATTCATCGCGGCGGCAGCGCACTATGCTGACGGCATCGATCCGTGGCACATTCTGGAAACCCGCGGCAGCGACATCAAAAGCGCCATCCCGATGGGCTCCGTGCTGACCCTGCCAGCGACGGGTTCTGAATCCAACAAGGGCGCGGTCATCTCCCGTAAAACCACCGGTGATAAGCAGGCCTTCATGAACGAACACGTTCAGCCTGTCTTCGCCATCCTGGACCCGGTCTACACCTACACCCTGCCTGCGCGTCAGGTCGCGAACGGCGTGGTCGATGCCTTTGTGCATACCGTCGAGCAGTACGTCACGTATCCGGTGAATGCCAAAATCCAGGATCGTTTTGCGGAAGGCATTCTGCTGACGCTGATTGAAGAAGGTCCGAAAGCGCTGAAAGAGCCGGAAAACTATGACGTTCGCGCCAACGTGATGTGGGCCGCCACCCAGGCGCTGAATGGCCTGATCGGTGCTGGCGTGCCGCAGGACTGGGCGACCCACATGCTGGGCCACGAGCTGACGGCGATGCACGGTCTGGATCATGCGCAGACGCTGGCCGTTGTGCTGCCTGCGCTGTGGAATGAAAAACGTGATACCAAACGCGCCAAACTGCTGCAGTACGCTGAGCGCGTGTGGAACATCACCGAGGGTTCTGACGATGCGCGTATTGATGCCGCCATCGAAGCGACCCGCAGCTTCTTTGAAGGTCTGGGCGTGCCAACGCGTCTGTCTGGCTACGGTCTGGACGGCAGCTCCATCCCAGCCCTGCTGGCGAAACTCGAAGAGCATGGCATGACCCATCTGGGCGAGCACGGCGACATCACCCTGGACGTCAGCCGCCGTATTTACGAAGCGGCACGCTAAGCGTTTTTGTCCCCCCGACTTTCGTTTTTTGACATTTCGTCCAGACTTAATGCACACCCCATCGCCGGAGTCTCCCTCCGGCGATGCGCACCTGAAGGAGGAAAAATGGCAAACCAAACCGTAATCAAGCTGCAGGACGGCAACGTGATGCCCCAGTTGGGGCTAGGTGTATGGAAAGCCGGTAACGACGAGGTCGTCTCCGCCATTCATAAAGCCCTGGAAGTCGGCTACCGGTCGATTGACACCGCCGCCGCGTACAAAAACGAGGACGGCGTGGGGACCGCACTGGCCAGCGCCGGTGTCCCCCGCGATGAGTTATTCATCACCACGAAACTGTGGAATGACGATCAAAAGCGTCCCCGCGAAGCCCTGCAGGAGAGTCTGGAGAAGCTCCAGCTCGATTTCGTCGACCTGTATCTCATGCACTGGCCGGTTCCGGCCATCGACCATTACGTTGATGCCTGGAAAGGGATGATTGAACTGCAAAAAGAGGGGCTGGTGAAAAGCATCGGCGTCTGTAACTTCCAGGTTCATCACCTGCAGCGGCTGATTGACGAGACGGGCGTCGCGCCTGTGATTAACCAGATCGAACTGCACCCGCTGTTGCAGCAGCGCCAGCTTCACGCCTGGAACGCCACGCATAAGATTCAGACCGAATCCTGGAGCCCGCTGGCTCAGGGCGGTGAAGGGGTATTCGATCAGAAAATTATCCGCGACCTGGCGGATAAATACGGCAAAACCCCGGCGCAGATCGTCATTCGCTGGCATCTGGACAACGGCCTGGTGGTGATCCCGAAATCGGTCACGCCATCGCGCATCGCCGAGAACTTCGACGTCTGGGATTTCCGGCTGGACAAAGATGAGCTGGGGGAAATTGCGAAGCTGGATAAGGGCAAGCGGCTTGGGCCAGACCCGGATCAGTTTGGCGGATAATGGAGTAAAAAAGCCGGGTGGCGGCTGCGCCTTACCCGGCCTACGCGCTGACCTGTAGGCCCGGTAAGCGCTAGCGCCACCGGGCTTTGTTACAGGTTTAACCGATCTTACGTTTTACGGTCTTCTTCGTTCCCGCTCCACCGTTCGAACGCTGATGCACAATCGGCGTGTGCTTGGTCAGCGCCGGGCGCGTATTGCGATTCTGGCGACGCGCTTCGCGCATCTCCTCCAGCGTCGGGGCCGGTACCAGACAGTCGCGGCGCGAGCCGATCAGGTGCTTTTTGCCCATCTCTTCCAGCGCCTGGCGGATCAGCGGCCAGTTGGCCGGATCGTGGTAGCGCAGCAGCGCTTTGTGCAGACGACGCTGTTTATCCCCTTTCGGCACCACCACGTCTTCACTCTTATAGCCAATCTTACTCAGCGGGTTCTTGCCGGTGTAGTACATGGTCGTCGAGTTGGCGAGCGGTGACGGATAGAAGTTCTGCACCTGATCCAGGCGGAAGCGGCGCTGCTTCAGCCACAGCGCCAGATTCACCATGTCCTCATCACGCGTGCCCGGGTGGGCGGAGATGAAGTACGGGATCAGATACTGCTCTTTGCCCGCCTGCTTCGAGTAGGTGTCGAACAGCTGTTTAAAACGATCGTAGCTGCCCATGCCCGGCTTCATCATCTTCGACAGCGGGCCCTCTTCGGTGTGCTCCGGCGCAATCTTCAGATAGCCACCCACGTGGTGCGTCGCCAGCTCTTTGATGTAGCGCGGATCTTCCACGGCGATGTCATAACGCACCCCGGACGCGATGAGGATCTTCTTGATGCCTTTCAGATCGCGCGCGCGGCGGTAGAGGTTGATCGTCGGCTCGTGGTTGGTGTCCATGTGCTCACAAATGCTCGGATAGACGCAGGAGAGGCGACGACAGGTCTGTTCCGCGCGCGGTGATTTGCAGCGCAGCATATACATGTTCGCGGTTGGGCCGCCAAGATCGGAAATCACGCCGGTAAAGCCCGGCACGGAGTCGCGAATGGCTTCGATCTCATTGATGATTGAATCTTCAGAGCGGCTCTGAATAATGCGCCCTTCGTGCTCGGTAATGGAGCAGAAGGAACAGCCACCGAAGCAGCCGCGCATGATGTTGATCGAGAAGCGGATCATCTCATACGCCGGGATGCGGGCGTTGCCGTACGCCGGGTGCGGCACGCGCTTGTACGGCAGCGCAAAGACGCTGTCCATCTCTTCGGTGGAGAGCGGGATGGCCGGCGGGTTGATCCAGATAAAGCGCTCGCCGTGCTTCTGCATCAGCGCGCGGGCGCAGCCCGGGTTGGTTTCATGGTGCAGAATACGGGACGCGTGCGCGTAGAGCACCTTGTCAGCTTTCACCTTCTCGTAGGACGGCAGCAGTACGTAGGTCTTTTCCCACGGCTTCGGGCGCGGCGGCTGCACGACGATCGCCTTCGCTTCCGCCTTCTTTGGCTCTACCGGTTTGTTATCGGCACACGGCAGATCGTCGCCGTACGGATGTGGGATCGGGTCGATTTTGCCTGGCATATCGATGATGCGGGAATCTACCCCGCGCCAGCCCGGCAGCGCCTCTTTCACCATAATGGCGGTATTGCGCACGTCGCGGATGCTGCTCACCGGCTCGCCCTGCGACAGGCGGTGCGCCACTTCCACCAGCGGACGCTCGCCGTTTCCGTAAATCAGCATGTCGGCCTTGGAATCTACCAGCACCGAGCGGCGCACGGTATCTGACCAGTAGTCATAGTGCGCGGTGCGGCGCAGGCTCGCCTCGATGCCGCCCAGGATCACCGGCACGTCTTTCCAGGCTTCTTTGCAGCGCTGGGTATAGACCAGGGTCGCGCGATCCGGGCGTTTACCCGCCACGTTATCCGGCGTGTAGGCGTCGTCATGGCGCAGCTTACGGTCGGCGGTATAGCGGTTGATCATCGAATCCATGTTGCCTGCGGTCACGCCGAAGAACAGGTTCGGTTTACCCAGACGCATAAAGTCGTCTTTGCTGTTCCAGTCAGGCTGGGAGATGATCCCCACGCGGAAGCCCTGCGCCTCAAGCATGCGGCCACAGATGGCCATGCCGAAGCTCGGGTGGTCAACGTAGGCATCGCCCGTGACCAGAATGATGTCGCAGCTGTCCCAGCCCAGTTGGTCCATCTCTTCCCGGGACATCGGCAGGAATGGCGCCGGTCCAAAGCAGGCCGCCCAGTACTGGGGCCAGGAGAAGAGGTCACGATCCGGCTGGATCAGGGAAATTGCGCTCATAATGCTTCCGAAGAAAAAATAAACAAAAGGAGCGGGATTATACGCTGTTCATCCGCCAGATTTGAAGAAAAGGATGCAGGAAGCAGGCAGATATTCACGGAAGTCGTTAAAATATGCCGCCCTGATAATTTTGGATCATAATATTCACTCTATTTTCCGGTGATTTGCCCCGGAATGCGTGTTTGTGCGGAGCTCAGTTGTGAAGCCCAACGATTCGTTACATGTCTCCCAGCTGCGGGTTGTCCTGCACCTCTGCGGTTTCCTTGTGCTGCTGTACAGCCTTTCCATGCTGCCGCCGATGGTTATCGCCCTGCTGAATAAAGAGCGGACCTACTTTGCCTTCCTGACCACATTTTTAACCTTTTTTAGTCTCGGAGGCTTAACCTGGCGGGCAACCCGCCACGCCGGCATCCAGCTGCGCACCCGCGACGGTTTCGTGATTATCGTGCTGTTCTGGCTGCTGTTTTCATTGATTAGCGCCATGCCGCTCTGGATGGATGACGGGCTTCAGCTCTCCTTTGCTGACGCGCTCTTTGAAGGGGTTTCCGGGATCACCACTACCGGAGCGACGGTGATCGGGGACGTCAGCGCCCTGCCTAAGTCGTACCTGTATTACCGCGCTCAGCTGAATTTCATTGGCGGGTTAGGCGTCATCGTGCTGGCCGTCGCGGTCCTGCCGCTGCTGGGCATTGGCGGCATGAAGCTTTATCAGTCAGAGATGCCGGGGCCGTTCAAGGAGGAGCGTCTGACGCCCCGCCTTGCCGATACCGCGCGCACGCTGTGGGTGACCTACTTCGCGCTGGGCGTGGCCTGCACTCTGGCCTACTGGCTGGCGGGAATGTCCTTTTTTGACGCCGTCTGTCACGGGCTTTCGACCGTGTCACTGGGCGGCTTCTCCACCCGCAGCGAGAGCATTGGTTTTTATGACAGCCACGCAATCGAGCTGGTTGCCGGGGCGTTTTCGCTGCTCTCCGCGTTTAACTTCACCCTTTGGTACGTCGCCATTGTCCGACGCACCCTGAAGCCGATTCGTCGCAGCCCGGAGGTTAAATTCTTCCTGAGCGCCGCTGCGGCGATTATCCTCATCACCGCCTGGCAGGTCTGGCATGCAGGCATGTACAGCCCCACGGATAGCCTGGTGCACGCCTTCTTCCTTGCCAGTTCGATGATGACCGATAACGGCCTGTCGACCGCCGACTACGCCCAATGGCCCACCCACACCATCTTCCTGTTGTTGAGCGCCAGCTTTTTTGGCGGCTGCGTAGGCTCGACCTGCGGCGGGATCAAAGCCCTGCGTTTTTTGATTATGTTCAAGCAGAGTATTCAGGAGATGAACCAGCTGGCGCATCCGCGCGCGCTGCTGAGCATTAAGGTGGGCAAAAGCGTGGTGAATGAACGCGTCCTGCGCTCGGTCTGGAGCTTCTTCTTTCTCTACGTGATGATCACGGGCTTTTTTGTCTGGGCGCTTAATCTGATGGGCTACGATCTGTTTACATCATTCGCGACGGTCGCCGCCTGTATCAACAACATGGGGCTGGGATTTGGCGAGACGGCGTCGACGTTCGGCACGTTAACAGAAGGGGCTAAGCTGTTGATGTGCGCGGCAATGATCTTAGGGCGTCTGGAAATTTACCCGGTGCTGATTCTGTTCTCGCGCTTTTTCTGGCGGGCATAAACCATTCCCGGCGAACCGGGAATGTCAGAGGTTATGGCGCGGGGTTGATCAGCATCTGCCCTACGGAGCCCCTGTCCATCATCTCCAGCGTCTGGCTGTGGAACAGGAACGGGAAGTGCGGCCACGAAGGCTGGCCGTAGTAGACGAGCAGTTCAACCTGACCGTCCACCCAGACGGTGTCTTTCCAGCCGCGATCTTCCGGGAACGGCATCGCGCCGTTAACGTTGCGGATCAGGAAGCTTACCCCTTCAATATGGAAGGACTGCGGCATATCTGAACGCACCGTCCAGCGCTCCCAGGTGCCCTGCTGCGCGGTAATGTCGATGCGGTTGACGTCCCACAGCGCACCGTTGATGCCCGGATCGTCGCCCAGGCTGATATCACGGCTGCGCACCGGCGAGCCGCTCATGATCTCCTGCGGCAGCAGACGCATGGGCAGGCTATCGGTCACCAGCGGCAGCAGGCCGGTTGGACGCAGGGTCAGCACCAGGGTCGAGACAAGAATGCTCGACGGTTCAAAGAACCCGCGAATACGGTCAACAATGCTTGCCGCTTCGCCGCAGGTCACAGAGACTTCATCCCCGTTGGTCATATCAATGAGAATTTCGCGACGCTCACCCGGCGCGAGCGCCAGCTGTTTGACGGACACCGGTGCCGGTAAAAAACCCTGATCGCCGGAGATGACGTGCAGCGGACGGCCATCGCTCATTTGCAGCTGATAGCGGCGCGAGTTAGACGCGTTGAGCAGGCGCAGGCGCACCCAGCCACGGGACACTTCGACATACGGGCTCTGCGCGCCGTTAACCAGCAGCGTATCGCCAACGAAGCCACCGCTCCCCGGTTCGCTGTATTCCGGCGTACCGAAATTATCCAGACGTTTGTCCTGGATGATAATCGGGAAGTCATCCACGCCGTAGTGGTTCGGGATCGGCAGGGATTTGCTGACTTCATCTTCCACCAGCCACATGCCGGCCAGGCCGTTATAGACCTGCTGCGCCGTGCGGTTAGGGGTGTTGGCGTGATACCACAGGGTTGCCGCGCTCTGGCGAATCGGCAGAACGGGCGCCCAGTCGGCGCTGGGTGACATCATGCGCGCCGCGCCGCCAATCAGCGGGCCAGGCACCTGCAGGCCGCTGATGGTCATGGCGACATTTTCAGGGGTACGGTTACTGTAGATGAGCTTTACGTCATCGCCATTCCACACGCGTATGGTCGGCCCAAGGTAACGTCCGTTAATGCCCCAGACCGGCGCACGCGTCCCCTGGGTAAAGGACCAGTGGCTGCGCTGCAGCGTCAGGAAAAGCGGCTGGCCGCGACGGGATTCAATGAGTGGCGGAATAGGCAGCGGCTGTTGCTGCCCGGCGGCGCTGGCTTTCAGCGGCATCGCACCCGCACAAAGGGCGATCCCCGAAGCCTGAATAAACTGACGCCGACTGAGTGACATATAAGCTCCATCTGAAACGACTAACAACGCGGGAATTCGTTTTCCCTTCAACGCCGGGTTAGATCTTACCGGCGGCTTCTCTCTCTGCGACTTCTTTGTCGAGCAGCGCAATATGCTCAGCCATCAGATCACGGCAGTGCGCTGCCAGCTCGCGCACCTGATCTTTACCGTATTTGCTGGTATCGACGGGTGGCAGCATTTCGACAATCACCAGCCCGTTATTCAGGCGGTTAAGATTAATCTTATTCGAAGTATTGGAAACGCACACAGGAATAATTGGAACACCTGCCGCAATTGCGGCATGAAACGCACCGGTTTTAAACGGCAGCAGGCCGCGGCCGCGGCTGCGCGTCCCTTCCGGGAACATCCAGATTGAGATCCTGCGCTTTTTAAAATGATTCACCACTTCTGCAATGGTGCCGTGCGCTTTTGCACGGTTATTACGGTCAATCAACAGGTTACCGGTAAGCCAGTACAGCTGACCAAAAAACGGGATCCACAGCAGGCTTTTTTTGCCCACCGTCACGGTCGGTGGAAGCACGATATTGGAGGCCGTCACCATATCGTAGTTGTTCTGATGGTTGGCGATATAGATGGCGTTACCGAAATTCTCCGCTCCTTCCGGCAGGCGTTTTTCAACTTTCAGACCAAACAGCGGCGCAAGACGCCCGAACATATGGCCAAAGGTGGCGACATGCTTCGGATTACGCGGGCTGAACAGGCAATAAATAGAGCCGAAAATACAGACCAGAATACAGTAGATAACGGTAAGAATAAGACGAACAATATATAGCATAGCGACCTCTGAAGCCCTGACAGCTGACAATTATACTTCACCTGTGGCCAGGTAAGGACTTTATTACGAGCGCGTATTGTTAATCGCAACGCACGAATTAACAACGATTTTACGGGAAATTTTATTGAAATTCCCCCTCCGGACAGAGGGGGATATCATGACATTACTCTTCGCTGTCACCCGCCGCGCTGCGTGCAGGAGAGTCAATCTCCACGCGGTCGATACGCTGCAGGCCGCGCATCAGCGAGCCGCGGCGACCGCGCTCGCCCACCACCTTCTGCAGCTCTTCCGGACGAAGCTTGATTTTGCGCTTGCCGACGTGAATGGTCAGCGTGCTCTGCGGCGGCAGCAGGAAGAGGTGCGCCAGGCCATCTTCGCCTTTCGCGGCCTCCGCCGACGGGATGTTGATGATCTTGTTGCCCTTGCCTTTTGACAGCTCCGGCAGATCGCTGACCGGGAACATCAGCATACGTCCAGCGGTGGTGATCGCCAGCAGCATGTCGCTTTCGTTCTCGATCACCAGCGGTGCCATTACGTGAGCGTTGTCCGGCAGGCTAATCAGCGCCTTACCGGCACGGTTGCGGGAAACCAGATCGTTGAAGGTACAGATAAAACCGTAGCCCGCGTCAGACGCCAGCAGCAGCTTCTGGTCATCGGCTTCCATCAGCATATGGTCAACCGTCGCGCCCGGCGGCAGCGTCAGCTTACCTGTAAGCGGCTCGCCCTGCCCGCGTGCGGAAGGCAGCGTGATCGGGTCAATGGCATAGCTGCGACCGGTGGAGTCGATAAACGCCACCGGCTGGTTGCTCTTGCCTTTCACCGCCGCTTTAAAGCTGTCGCCCGCTTTGTAGCTGAGCCCCGGCGCGTCGATATCGTGGCCTTTGGCGCTGCGCACCCAGCCGCTCTGCGACAGGACAATGGTCACCGGCTCGGACGGCTGCATGTCGTGCTCGTTCATCGCCTTCGCTTCTTCGCGCTCGTGCAGCGGAGAACGACGGTCGTCACCAAACGCGTCGGCATCAGCCTGCAGCTCTTTCTTCAGCAGGGTGTTCATCTTGCGTTCGGACGCGAGGATCGCCTGCAGCTGATCGCGCTCTTTTTCCAGCTCGTTCTGCTCGCCGCGGATCTTCATCTCTTCCAGTTTGGCGAGATGGCGCAGCTTCAGCTCGAGGATCGCTTCGGCCTGGGTTTCGCTGATGCCAAAGCGCGACATCAGGGCGGGCTTCGGCTCGTCCTCGGTACGGATGATCTCAATCACCTCGTCGATATTGAGGAACGCCACCAGCAAACCTTCGAGGATATGCAGGCGCTTAAGCACTTTCTCCAGACGATGGTTCAGACGACGGCGTACCGTATCGCGGCGGAACGTCAGCCATTCGGAGAGGATCTCCAGCAGGTTTTTCACCGCCGGGCGTCCGTCGAGGCCGATCATGTTCAGGTTTATGCGGTAGCTTTTTTCCAGATCGGTGGTGGCGAACAGGTGATTCATCACCTGCTCCATGTCCACGCGATTGGAGCGCGGCACGATCACCAGACGGGTCGGGTTCTCGTGGTCAGACTCGTCGCGCAGGTCGTCCACCATCGGCAGCTTTTTATTGCGCATCTGGGAGGCGATCTGCTCCAGCACTTTGGCACCGGAAACCTGATGCGGCAGCGCGGTGATGACCACGGCGCCGTCTTCTTTATTCCACACCGCGCGCATGCGCACGGAGCCGCGACCGTTCTGGTAGATTTTGCGGATTTCCGCACGCGAGGTGATGATCTCAGCTTCGGTCGGGAAGTCCGGGCCCTGCACGATATCCAGCAGATCGTCGAGCGAGGTTTTCGGCTGCTCAATCAGGGTGATGGCGGCTTTCGCCACTTCACGCAGGTTGTGCGGCGGAATGTCCGTCGCCATACCGACCGCAATCCCGGTGGTGCCGTTCAGCAGGATGTTCGGCAGACGCGCGGGCAGCATCTTCGGCTCCTGCAGCGTACCGTCGAAGTTCGGTACCCAGTCAACGGTCCCCTGCCCCAGCTCGCCCAGCAGCACTTCGGCATATTTAGAGAGGCGGGACTCGGTATAACGCATCGCCGCGAAGGATTTTGGGTCGTCCGGCGCCCCCCAGTTCCCTTGACCATCCACCAGCGGGTAACGGTAAGAGAACGGCTGCGCCATCAGCACCATCGCTTCATAACAGGCGCTGTCGCCGTGCGGATGGTATTTACCCAGCACGTCACCGACGGTACGGGCGGATTTCTTGAACTTGGCGGTGGCATTCAGCCCCAGTTCGGACATCGCATACACGATGCGGCGCTGAACGGGCTTCAGGCCATCCCCGATAAACGGCAACGCCCTGTCCATGATGACGTACATGGAGTAGTTCAGGTAGGCGTTTTCCGTGAATTCATGTAGCGCGAGGCGCTCTGCCATATCGCTCATTACGTGTGATTCCTCAACTCAGAAACCGAAGGGTTTCAGGCAATATTGCCGCAGATACTACCCTATCTGACGAGTTGAGTCACAAAGAAAAAGGGCCGCTTATGCGGCCCTTTTCGGGTTATTTGTTCAGCTTAATGACCTGCTTCACGTCGATTTCAAAATCGTTCCACTCTTTATCGACCTTGCCCTGGATTTCCACTTTATCCAGCGGGGTGACGATCACGCCGTTCCAGCGCTTGTGGTCAATTTCCACGTTCACCGTGCCGGTCTCATCGCGGAAGGTGTAGCGGTCATCGGACAGGCGCTGGGTGATGTTCCCGCGCAGCTTCACCCAGCTGTCGTCCTTCATCTCTTTCACCTTCACCGCGGTGGTGAGGTTGGCGTCGTTATCGACAAAACCGCCTGCCTGCGTCTGGGTCTGGGTTTGCGTGGCGGACGGGCCGTTAAATCCGCCCTGCGCAGCAAAAACGGGGGCAGTGGCCATCATCATGATGGCGGCAATGGCAGCGAATTTTTTCATATTAACTCTCCCTTTAATCTGGTTTCGCAGTCCATTAAACAGGGTAATCCTTAACAACTTCTTAAGGGAAAAATTTATTTATTATTGCTGTACAGCAGGCGCTTACAGAGGGTTTACTGACGGCATCAAGGAGGGAACATGCGCATTTTACTGGTAGAAGACGACACGCTAATCGGCGACGGTATCAGGGCGGGTTTAAGCAAAATGGGCTTTAGCGTGGACTGGTTTACCGACGGTAAAACCGGTCAGGCCGCGCTCGCGTCTGCACCCTATGATGCCGTGGTGCTGGATCTGACGCTGCCGGAAATCGACGGTCTGGACATCCTGCGCGCGTGGCGCGAAAGCGGGCACAGCGAGCCGGTATTGATCCTGACCGCGCGGGATGCGCTTAACCAGCGCGTGGAAGGGCTGCGTCTTGGCGCGGATGATTATCTCTGCAAGCCGTTCGCGCTGATTGAAGTGGGTGCCCGCCTCGAGGCGCTGGTCCGCCGCAGCCACGGCCAGACGCATAGCGAGCTACGCCACGGCAAGGTCACGCTCGATCCGACCCGTCTCGTCGCCACGCTGGACGGTGAACCGCTGACGCTGAAGCCGAAAGAGTTCGCGCTGCTGGAACTGCTGATGCGCAATGCAGGCCGCGTGCTCCCTCGCAAGACGATTGAGGAAAAACTGTATACCTGGGACGACGACGTCTCCAGCAACGCGGTAGAAGTCCACGTTCATCATCTGCGCCGCAAGCTTGGCAGCGAGTTTATCCGCACCGTGCACGGCATCGGCTATACCCTGGGTGACGCATGAAGCTGACGCAACGCCTGAGCCTGAAGCTGCGCCTGACGCTCCTCTTTTTAGCGCTCTCTCTGACGGCATGGTTTGCCGCCAGCCTGGTGGCCTGGCAGCAAACCACCCACAAGCTGGATAAGCTCTTTGACACGCAGCAGATGCTGTTTGCCAAACGGCTGCTGACGATGGATCTGGACGAGATCCGCGCCCCCGAGCGGATGCGCGAGATCCCAAAAAAAGTGAAGCATGGCCGTCTCGATGACGACGCGCTGGCTTTCGCCATTTACAGCGTCGAGGGCAAAATGCTGCTGAACGACGGCGAGAACGGGCGCGATATTCCGTACCACTATCGCCGCGACGGGTTTGCTAACGGGCAGCTCCAGGACGACAACGACGAATGGCGTTTCCTGTGGCTGACCTCACCCGACGGGAAATACCGCGTGGTGGTCGGTCAGGAGTGGGAGTACCGCCAGGATATGGCGCTGGACGTGGTCAGCTCGCAGCTCACGCCCTGGCTGGTGGCGCTGCCGGTGATGCTGCTCTTGCTGGTTCTCCTCCTGAGCCGGGAGCTGAGGCCGCTCAAAAAGCTGGCGCAGACCCTGCGCTCCCGCTCGCCGGATGCGACCGATGCGCTTGTGCTTCAGGGTGTGCCCACGGAAGTGCGCCCCCTGCTCGACGCGCTGAATCACCTCTTCGCACGTACCCAGGAGATGATGACCCGCGAGCGCCGCTTTACGTCCGATGCCGCCCACGAGCTGCGCAGCCCGCTGGCGGCCCTGAAGGTGCAAACTGACGTGGCGCAGCTCTCGCAGGACGATCCGCAGGCGCGGGAAAAAGCGCTGGCACAGCTGCATGCGGGAATCGACCGCGCTTCGCGGCTGGTGGATCAGCTCCTCACCCTGTCGCGTCTGGACTCGCTGGATAACCTTGACGATGTCGAACCGATAACGCTTGCCGATTTACTTCAGTCGGCGGTGCTGGATATCTGGCATCCGGCGCAGCAGGCAGGGATTGATATTCGCCTCATCAACCATGCCCCGCAGGTCAAACGTCAGGGGCAGCCCCTGCTGCTCAGCCTGCTGGTGCGCAACCTGCTGGACAACGCCATCCGCTACAGTCCGCGCGGCAGCGTGGTGGACGTGACGCAGGACGCGCGTAGCTTTAGCGTGCGCGACAACGGTCCCGGCGTTGACCCCGAGGTGCTGGCGCGCATCGGCGAGCGTTTTTATCGTCCACCGGGCCAGAACGCCACGGGCAGCGGGCTGGGGCTCTCTATCGTCAGGCGCATTGCCGCGCTGCACGGGATGCGCGTCTCGCTGAGCAATGCGGCGGAAGGCGGCTTTGAGGTGAAGGTCAGCTGGTAGCGGATTATTGCATCTCCAGCAAAAGACTTTGCACATTTTGCTCATTTTTCCGCTCCGTCCTCGCGCGTAGAATACCCGGCATACTCTCATCGTCGAGGACAAATAATGAGCAACATCCTGATTATCAACGGTGCAAAAGAATTTGCGCACTCTAAAGGCCAGCTGAATGACACCCTGACCGAGGTCGCGGACGGTTTCCTGCGCGACGCCGGGCATGATGTTAAGGTCGTGCGTGCAGACAGCCACTACGACGTGAAGGCCGAAGTGCAGAACTTCCTGTGGGCTGACGTGGTGATCTGGCAGATGCCAGGCTGGTGGATGGGCGCGCCGTGGACCGTGAAAAAGTACATGGACGACGTGTTCACGGAAGGTCATGGCTCGCTGTATGCCAGCGATGGCCGCACCCGCTCTGACGCGTCCAAAAAATACGGTTCAGGCGGCCTGATTCAGGGCAAAAAATATATGCTGTCACTGACCTGGAACGCGCCGCTGGAAGCCTTCACCGAGAAAGATCAGTTCTTCGAAGGCGTGGGCGTAGACGGTGCTTATCTGCCGTTCCACAAGGCGAATCAGTTCCTGGGCATGGATCCGCTGCCGACCTTTATCGTCAACGACGTGATTAAAATGCCTGATGTCCCGCGCTATATCGCAGAATATCGCAAGCATCTCGCGGAAATTTTTGCTTAACTGGTAGCCTGGAATTAAAGGAGTAGTAAACATGCTTACCGTTATCGCAGAAATCCGTACTCGTCCAGGTCAACATCACCGCCAGGCGGTGCTGGATCAGTTCGCGAAAATCATCCCGACCGTACTGAAAGAAGAAGGCTGCCACGGCTACGCGCCGATGGTGGATGCTGCCACTGACGCCAGCTTCCAGGCGACCGCGCCGGACTCGATCATTATGGTTGAGCAGTGGGAAACCGTCGCGCATCTTGAAGCGCATCTGCAGACCGCGCACATGAAAGCGTGGAGCGACGCGGTGAAGGGCGACGTGCTGGAAACCCACATCCGCATCCTGGAGCAAGGGGTTTAAGTTCGTGGAATTTGCCGGGTGGCACTGCGTTTACCCGGCCAACAAAACCTGAACCGTAGGCCCGGTAAGCGCTAGCGCCACCGGGCTTTGTTGTTTTTAGCTGCTTTTCTTCCCCGGCTTTAACCCGCGATGGAGTTCGTTGATGCGCTTCATCGACTTGATGGCGCGCTGCGGTTCGGTGGCGGCGACGGACAAAATGATCATCTCCAGACAGAGCAGCACCGTGCCGTGGAGCGGGATTTTACCCTTTTCACCGCCGCGCGGAACGTGGATCACCACGCTGGCCTCCTTACTGAAACGCGAATCAAGGGCGTTGGTCAGCAGGATGGTGGGAATGCCCAGACGTTTAGCTTCACGCAGGGTGGTTTGCCCTTCCCGGTGCGCGGATTTCTGCGCCATCATCACCAGCACGTCACCGCGCTGAAGCGCAATCAGCTGTTCGGCAAGCCCGATCCCGGTACGGTTGAGCGGCGTGGCGGGTAACCCCATACGGCTGAACAGCCTGGCGGTGTACTCGGCCAGAATGCCGGAGGCGCCAATGCCAAATATGGCAACCTGCCTTGCCTGCGCCAGCAGTGAGACCGCCTGCGCCATCGCGTAGCGGTTGTGGGGCTCGGATAACACCTCGCAGGTGTGCTGATGTCCCTCCAGCACGAAATCAATGCTCGCGTTGACGTCGCTGGCGAGCGTGTTCACCGTGGTGGACATCTTTTCGCTGGAGGTGACCACCGGGCCAAACCACTGCTCCAGCGTCTGCTTGAGATCGCGCAGCCCGGCGAACCCCAGCGCCTGTATGGCGCGGACCACCGTGGCATCCGAGGTTTTCACTACGGCGGCAATCTCCATGGCGGTCTGCTCCATCACCGCTTCGCGGTTGTCATGGATATAGCGTGCGACCTGCAGCAGACGCGGCGTCAGCTGATGCGCCCGCGCGCGAAAGCGGTCGCCATAGACATCCACGCGCCCCTTCTCTTTGCGGATCACCGTGAGGCCTCCGGCAGCGGACGCCCGGCAATCTGTGACTGCACCTGCGCGGCCATCAGCCCTAAAGACGCGAACGAATTCGAGATCGCCTCTTCACGCGAGATCAGCACGTAATGCCCGCTCCGGCAGGCAGTCAGGAACTGACACCAGCCCGGCATCACCGCCTCCATCGCTGCCAGCTCGTCCTGCGGTTTACCGCCCGTATCCCCGCGCCAGGTAGCAAAGACGAAATCGGCATCCAGCTCCGGCAGGCGCTCGGCGCTGACGTCGATGCGCCCCCCTTCCGGGATGGACTCAATCAGTGGCGGGAATTTGAATCCGGCGTCGCGCAGAACGCGGCCCAGCGAGTGGTAGCTGTGCATGGCGTTGATTTTCCCCTGATTGGCCTGAATCACCGATACGGTGATTTTGCGCGTGTCGATGGTCGCCTTCAGCGCCTTGATTTGCTCCTGATATCGCCGCTCCAGAACCTTGAGCCGCGCCTGCGTTCCTGTCAGTTGAGCCAGCTTGCGGTAGATTTCCGGCGCGCCGCCGTCGAGATGATCGATGCTCACCGTCGGGGCAATTTTCGCTAATTGTTCCACCGGCGTGTTGCGGGTCGGCTCGGTAACGATCAGGTCAGGTTTGGCGGCGGCGATGGCTTCGATGTCGATATCCGCCGTGCCGATAAATTTGATATCGGAATTATCGAAGTCGACGCCGGTTAACATGCCGCTGGAGCGCAGAAAATGGCTGCCGTCAGGCCGCGTGCGGCCATGGCTCGCCACCGGCGGCACGCCAAGCTCAATCAGTGGAATGGTGATGTCCAGATCGTGTAAGGAGACAATCCGTTTCGGGTGCACCGGCACCACCACCTTGCGGTTCAGATCGTCGGTAAAGACCTGCGTCGGCTCCGCCGCGCTCACCGCGAACCCCACCAGCAACAGCATCGAAAACAGTACGCGCATCATAATCCCCTAAAATCTGTCCCGACGCTGCCAGAGCAGCAGCAGGAAAAACGGTCCGCCAATCAATGAAATGACAATTCCCGCCGGCAGCTGCAGCGGGAGGAATGCCAGACGTCCGACGTTATCCGCCAGCAGCACCAGCAGCGCGCCCAGCACGGCGCTTCCCGTCAGGAGCGCGGTCTGACCACCGCGCAGCAGCAGGCGCGCCATATGCGGGGCAATCAGCCCCACAAAGCCAATGCTGCCCACGCAGGAGACGCAGGCCGCCGTCAGCACTACCGGGGCGAGAACCCGCAGCAGCGCCAGCCGGGTTGTGCGCACGCCAAGGCCCGCGGCGGCCTGATTGCCGAGCAGCGCCACGTCCGCTGCCCGCGCGGTAAAGAGCAGCAGCGCAAACGCGGGGGCAGCCCAGAGCGCGGCCAGCCCTACCAGCGTCCAGTTTGCCGCGTGCAGGCTGCCCGCCAGCCACAGCATCGCCGTCTGCACGTCGCGCACGTCGGCGGTGGTCATAAAGACGCCCATTGCCGCGGCAAACGCCCACGACACGCCGATGCCGATCAAAATAAACCGCGGGCGCGAGATATCGCGCGCCAGAGCTATCACCAGCAGCGCGGTGAGCAGCCCACCGGCCATGCCAACCAGCGGACGCCAGGCCAGGCTCAGCGCCGGGAACTGAAAAATCAGCAGCAGTACCGCCGCGCTACAGCCCTCCTTCACGCCGATAAGCCCCGGGTCAGCCAGACCGTTGCGGGTGATGGACTGCATCGCCGCCCCCGCCATGCCGAGCATCGCGCCGCACAGCACCGCCATCAGCAGGCGCGGCAGGCGGATATCCATCACGACGTAGCGCGTCTCCGCCGTCAGACTTTCAGGCGAAAACAGCGCGCGCCCGATGGCAGAGGCGGGGATGGGCAGAGAACCGTGCGCCAGGCCAAAGCCCAGCAGGCTTAGCGCCATCAACGCGAAAAGCGACAGGTACGCCAGCGCCTTCGGGCGAACCAGCGCCGACAGGCGGCCAACACGGATCGCGCGGAGTCCGGCCCGGTTCATTTGAACATCCTCAAGGCCATAAGGATGAACACGGGCGCGCCGACAAGGGCCGTCATGATGCCGGTTGCCAGCTCCCAGGGGGTAAACAGCGTGCGGGCAGCGATATCCGCCAGCAGCAGCACCAGCGCACCGCAGAGGGCCGACAGCGGCACCATCGCGCGTAAATCGACCGACACCAGACGGCGAATGAGCTGCGGTACCACAAGGCCGATAAAGCCAATCGGTCCGGCGAGGGAGACGGCCGCGCCGCAGAGCAGCGCGATGGCCAGCAGGGCAAGGAGGCGGGTTTTCAGCAGCGACACGCCAAGCCCCTGCGCCATTCTGTCGCCCAGCGCCAGCATGTTGAGCGAGGGCGACAACCCGATAGCAAGAACAAAACCGGCTGCTGCAGCCCACAGGGCGCTCTGGAGCATCTGCGCGTTGACTCCGGCGATATCACCTGCCAGCCAGGTGCGCAGAGAGAGCAGCGTCTGTTCATCCAGGATTAACACCGCGGCGGTAATCGACGAGGCAAATGCCGACATCGCCACGCCACACAGGGTGACCTTCATCGGCGTGAGCCCGATGCGACCGGTCGAGGAGAACATCAGCACCAGCAGAAACAGCGCGGCGGCACCGGCGGCCGCAATCAGCGGGCGGCCAAACGGCAGCGAAAGCCCAAGCGCGCTGGCGATCACCACAGCCAGCGCTGCCCCGGCGTTGAGCCCCAGAATATGCGGCTCACCGAGCGGGTTGCGGATCACGGACTGCAGCAGCACGCCCGCCACACCGAGCGCGGCGCCTGTCACCATCGCGGCGCAGAGGCGCAGCAGTCGTAGTCTGATGATGATGTTATGGTCGAAATTGCGCGGGTCGAAATGAAAGAATGCCTCCACTACCGTTTGCGGGGCGATAAAGCGTGCACCGATCCCCAGATGAGCAATCGCCCCCATTGCCAACAGCAGGGTGAAAATCAGGAAAGCCAGAGAGATGCGCATCATGGCTTCTGAATGCTCTGGCGAAACGGCATAAAGAACGGTTTGCCGGTCAAGGGGTTGATGGACATATGCACGTCCACATCAAACACCGCTTTGATCAGCTCCGGCGTGCAGGCGTCGCCTTCATGTAACACTCCCTCGACTTTTCCCTGGCGTAAAAAGACCAGGGAATCACCGTAGTTCACGGCAAAGTTGAGATCGTGCAGCACCACCACGACGGTACGCCCGTGCTGGCGGGTCAGGGCGTGCAGCAGTTCCAGGATCTCCACCTGGTAGCGAAGATCGAGGAACGTGGTGGGTTCATCCAGCAGGATATACGGCGTTTGCTGCGCCAGCGCCATGGCGATCCAGCAGCGCTGACGCTGGCCGCCGGATAAGCTTTCCACCGGCATATGGGCAAACGCTGCCGTGCCGGTCAGGCGCAGGGCCTCTTCCACCGCCAGTTCGTCCTCGTCGCTCCACTGGCGCATAACGTTTTGCCAGGGAAAGCGCCCGCGCGAGACCAGCTCAAAAACGGTTAACCCTTCCGGGAGCAGCGGGGACTGCGGGAGAATACCAAGCTGGCGGGCGACGGCTTTGGTCGGCTGCTCGTGAATGGCTTTACCGTCCAGCAGCGCGGTTCCCCCAAGCGGCTGCAGCAGCCGCGCGATAGTGCTCAACAGCGTGGATTTCCCACAGCCGTTCGCCCCTACCAGCACCGTCATTTTCTGCTGAGGGATGGCAAGGGAGATATCATCAACGATGATTTTTTTCTGATAGCCCGCAGAGAGGTTCTCCAGAACCAGTCCCGGTTGTTTTGTGTTGTGAGCCACGTGAACGCCAACGTAATAAAAAAGCGCAACAAATATAAATAAAAATCATTCTCTTTTGAGAGTTTGACGCCACTCCATGTAGTAGTCAAGAGAAGAAACACCCTGAAAAAACCAGGGGTAACGGAGCGTTACCGTGCAGACCACAAAATTAATAAATCATTATTTTTCAATCAAATAACTAATTACCTTTGTACTTTCCCGTTGCGTTTCATACATGTAGCCGATTTTTATCATTTTTCATTTACTACTACATTCCCGCATGATTGAATGATTCTCAATTACATGTTCGATGCCAGTTCTGGCTAACGAGCAGAGCATAAAAGGGCAATGACTCACACATTCTTCCGTGAAGGTGATTCACGGATATTTTGGGATAACAGATGTAATGGCTACGTTCACACCTTCACTCTCTGGGGTAAAAGGGCGCGCGCTCTTTTCACTGCTGTTTATGGCGCCGCTGGCCCAGGCGGCGGACACCACCGCGGCTAAAGACGGCGAAACGCTTACCGTCACTGCCGATCCAAATACGCCGGCGGAAGCCACCAACGGCTACCAGCCGCTGAACACCTCCACCGCAACGCTGACCAACATGCCGATGCTGGATATCCCGCAGGTGGTGAATACCGTCAGCGATAAAGTGCTGGAGGATCAGCACGCCACCACGCTGGATGAGGCGCTCTATAACGTCAGCAACGTGGTCCAGACCAACACCCTCGGCGGTACGCAGGATGCCTTCGTGCGCCGCGGGTTTGGCGCGAACCGGGACGGCTCGATCATGACCAACGGCCTGCGCACCGTCCTGCCGCGCAGCTTTAACGCCGCCACCGAGCGCGTGGAGGTGCTTAAAGGCCCGGCCTCAACGCTGTATGGCATTCTCGATCCGGGCGGCCTGATTAACGTCGTCACCAAACGCCCGGAGAGAACCTTCGGTGGTTCTCTGTCCGCCACCTCCTCCAGCTTTGGCGGCGGCACCGGACAGGTCGATGTGACCGGCCCGATCGACGGCACGCGTCTGGCGTATCGCCTCACGGGTGAGTATCAGGACGAAGATTACTGGCGTAATTTTGGCAACGAACGCAGCACCTTTATCGCCCCGTCGCTCACCTGGTTCGGCGATGATGCCACCGTGACCGTGCTCTATTCGCATCGCGACTATAAAACGCCGTTCGATCGCGGAACGATCTTCGATCTCAACACCAAAAAGGCCGTTGATGTCGATCGCAAAACCCGCTTTGACGAGCCGTTTAACGTGACCGATGGTCAGTCCGATCTGGCGCAGCTGAACGCGGAATACCGTCTTAACAGCCAGTGGACCGCGAAGTTCGACTACAGCTACAGCCAGGACAAATACAGCGATAACCAGGCCCGCGTGATGGCCTACGATGCAAAAACCGGCAACCTGACCCGCCGCGTGGATGCGACCCAGGGCTCGACCCAGCGCATGCACAGCACCCGCGCGGATCTGCAGGGGAATGTCGATATTGCAGGCTTTTACAATGAGATCCTGACCGGCGTGTCGTATGAGAATTACGATTTGCTGCGTACGGACATGATGCGCTGTAAGAACGTCAAAGGTTTCAACATCTACCATCCGGTTTACGGCAAACTCAACAAGTGTACAACCGTCTCCGCCGCAGACAGCGACCAGACGCTCAAGCAGGAGAGTTATTCGGCCTACGCGCAGGATGCCCTGTACCTGACGGATAAGTGGATCGCCGTCGCCGGGATGCGCTATCAGTATTACACCCAGTACGCGGGCAAAGGTCGTCCGTTCAACGTCAACACCGACAGCCGCGACGAACAGTGGACGCCAAAGCTGGGGCTGGTTTACAAGCTCACGCCATCCGTCTCGCTGTTTGCCAACTACTCGCAGACGTTTATGCCGCAGTCGTCCATTGCAAGTTACATTGGCGACCTGCCGCCGGAAACCTCAAACGCCTACGAAGTGGGCGCGAAGTTCGACCTGTTCGACGGCGTTACCGCCAATATCGCGCTGTTTGATATCCACAAACGCAACGTGCTGTACAACGAAAGCGTGGGAGGTGAAACCATCGCCAAAACGGCGGGCCGCGTGCGATCCCAGGGCGTGGAGGTGGATCTTGCCGGGTCACTGACCGAGAACACCAATATTATCGCCAGCTACGGCTATACCGACGCGAAGGTGCTTGAAGACCCGGACTACGCGGGCAAACCGCTGCCGAATGTGCCGCGCCACACCGGCTCCCTGTTCCTGACGTACGACATTCATAATGCGTTTGCCGGGAATACCCTGACGCTGGGCGGCGGCGGACACGGCGTGAGCCGTCGTTCAGCGACCAACGGCGCGGATTATTATCTGCCGGGCTATTTTGTGGCGGATGCCTTTGCGGCCTATAAGATGAAGCTGCAGTATCCGGTGACGCTGCAGGTCAACGTGAAGAACCTGTTTGATAAGACCTACTACACTTCGTCCATTGCGACCAACAACCTGGGCAACCAGATTGGCGACCCTCGCGAAGTGCAGTTTACGGTGAAAATGGAGTTTTGATGTAAAAAAGCCCGGTGGCGCTGGCGCTTACCGGGCCTACGATCCATTCCCTCTCCCTGCGGGAGAGGGTTAGGGTGAGGGCATCAAGCCTCAATATCCGCCATATCGCCTTTCTCCTGCAGCCAGTTACGACGGTCTTCCGAACGTTTCTTGGCAAGGAGCATATCCATCATGGCGTTGGTCTGCTGTTCGTCTTCATCGCTGATCGTCAGCTGCACCAGACGGCGCGTGTTCGGATCCAGCGTCGTTTCGCGCAGCTGCATCGGGTTCATCTCGCCCAGCCCTTTAAAGCGCTGCACGTTCGGTTTGCCCTTCTTGCGCTTCAGCTGTTCCAGCACGCCCGCTTTCTCTTCTTCCGTCAGCGCGTAGTAAACCTCTTTGCCGAGGTCGATACGGTACAGCGGCGGCAGCGCCACGTAAACGTGACCGTTTTTCACCAGCGTGCGGAAGTGCTTCACAAACAGCGCGCACAGCAGCGTGGCGATGTGCAGACCATCGGAGTCCGCATCCGCGAGAATGCAGATCTTGCCGTAGCGCAGCTGGCTCAGATCGTCGCTGTCCGGATCGATACCGATCGCAACCGAGATATCGTGGACTTCCTGCGAGGCCAGCACTTCGTCTGAAGACACTTCCCAGGTGTTCAGGATCTTACCCTTGAGCGGCATGATCGCCTGGTATTCACGATCGCGCGCCTGCTTGGCCGACCCGCCCGCCGAGTCCCCTTCCACGAGGAACAGCTCGGTGCGGTTGAGATCCTGCGCGGTACAGTCCGCCAGCTTGCCCGGCAGCGCTGGGCCGCTGGTCAGCTTTTTACGCACCACTTTCTTCGCGGCGCGCAGACGACGCTGGGCGCTGGAGATGGCCATTTCAGCCAGCATTTCTGCCGCCTGAACGTTCTGGTTCAGCCACAGGGTAAACGCATCTTTTACCACGCCGGAGACGAACGCCGCACACTGGCGTGACGACAGACGTTCTTTGGTCTGACCGGCAAACTGCGGATCCTGCATCTTCACGGAGAGCACGTAGGCGCAGCGGTCCCAGATATCTTCCGCCGACAGCTTCACGCCGCGCGGCAGGATATTACGGTATTCGCAGAATTCGCGCATCGCGTCCAGCAGCCCCTGACGCAAGCCGTTGACGTGGGTCCCGCCGAGCATAGTGGGGATCAGGTTAACGTAGCTTTCGGTCAGCAGCTCGCCGCCTTCCGGCAGCCACAGCAGCGCCCAGTCCACCGCTTCGGTATCGCCGCTAAAGTTGCCGACGAACGGTTTTTCCGGCAGCGTTGGCAGGCCGTTTACCGCTTCGCACAGGTAGTCGTTCAGGCCATCGGCGTAGCACCAGGTCTGCTCGGTATTGTTAACGTGATCTTTAAAGGTGATTTCCACGCCCGGACACAGCACCGCTTTGGCTTTCAGCAGGTGCGTCAGGCGGGATACGGAAAAGCGCGGGCTGTCGAAGAAACTCTCGTCAGGCCAGAAGTGGACGCTGGTGCCGGTGTTGCGTTTGCCGCACGTGCCGACAACCTGCAAATCCTGAACCTTCTCGCCGTTTTCAAACGCGATGTTGTAGACCTGACCATCGCGACGGACGTTCACTTCCACGCGTTTGGACAGGGCGTTGACGACGGAAATCCCCACGCCGTGCAGGCCACCGGAGAACTGGTAGTTTTTGTTGGAGAACTTACCGCCCGCATGCAGACGACAGAGGATCAGCTCAACGGCCGGGACGCCCTCTTCCGGGTGGATATCCACCGGCATGCCGCGCCCGTCGTCAATAACTTCCAGCGACTGATCGGCATGCAGGATGACGTCAACGCGTTTGGCATGGCCCGCCAGCGCTTCGTCCACACTGTTATCAATAACTTCCTGGCCCAGATGGTTTGGGCGCGTCGTATCGGTGTACATCCCCGGGCGGCGGCGAACCGGCTCAAGCCCGGTGAGGACCTCAATGGCATCAGCGTTATAGGTTTGCGTCATGATTTAAACTAGCAATTCGCATTGATTGTCAGTGGCTGTGCAGTCCAAGAAAATCGACAATCTGGGTGAAATGATTCTCAAAGCCCGTGAAAGCATGGTTTCCGCCCTCTTCTATAGTCTGGCGGCAGGAGGCGTAATACGCCACTGCCTGGCGGTAATCCAGCACTTCATCACCCGTCTGCTGCAGCAGCCAGATGAGATCCGGCGCCTCGAGCGGGTCGACCTGCATAACTTTGAGATCGTAAATATGGCGTGACTCTAGCACATATTGCTGGCCGGTGTAGGGGTTCTCGTTTTCGCCAAGAAAGTCCCGCAGCAGCTCAAATGGCCGTACCGCCGGATTAACCACCACGGCGGGCAGCATAAAGCATTGCGAGAGCCAGGTGGCGTAATATCCCCCCAGCGATGAACCGACCACACCAAAGGTTTCGCCGCCGTGCGCAAGCACGATGGATTCCAGCATTTCCGCGGCTTCTGCCGGGTAAGGCGGCAGCTGTGGGATAATCATCTCAACGTCAGGGTGATGCGCGCTCAGCCACTGGCGAAACTGTGTCGCTTTTGCGGAGCGCGGCGAACTGTTAAATCCGTGCAGATAAAGGAGCGTAGACATCAATAGCCTTCTGAAGCGGTATCCGGGCGGAACTGTGCGCCGGTCAAACGGCAGACTTCCGTGGTCAGCGTGCCGTCGGGATGCAGTTCCAGCCAGCGCCAGCCTGGCGCGATGGTATCCAGCGTAAAGTTGGCGCAGTGCGGCTTAAACTGAACGCAGGTCGACGGCGTTGCCAGCATGCGGCGTCCGTTCCAGTCGAGATCCTGCTCCTGGTGAATATGCCCACACAGCAGATTTTTCACCCGCGGGAACTTCGCCAGCACGCGATCCAGCGCCGCGGAGTTGCGCAGGCTGTGCTGATCGAGCCAGCTGCAGCCCGCCGGCAGAGGATGATGATGAAGCAACAGCAGCGTGTGACGTTCAGGTTCAGCGGCCAGTTTGGTCTCCAGCCAGTCGAGCTGAAACTCGCTTAACTCACCGTGCGGGACGCCGAACACCTGGCTGTCCAGCAGCAGGATCTGCCACTGTTCACCCGCAAAAACACATTTCGCCGGAGAAATCCCCGCATCCTGGAGAGAACTGTACATGGCGGGCTGAAAATCGTGGTTACCCGGCAGCCAGACGCAGGGCGCGCTAAAGCTCGCGATGCCTTCAGCAAAATGCTGGTAGGCCGCGGAAGATTGGTCCTGCGCCAGATCGCCCGTTGCGACAATCAGATCGCATGCACGGTTTTCAGCGTGAATGGCGCTCAGTACCGCCTGATAACTCTCCCAGGTATTCACCCCCAGCAGCGTTTCATGCTTTTCGGCAAAAAGGTGGGTATCGGTGATTTGTAATATCCTGACTGGCGCCCCACCAGCAACAGTCAGGTTCAACAGGCTTTCCAAATGGTGTCCTTAGGTAGGTTTATGACGCTAACAAACCGGAATCGCCATTGCTCCATGTGCTAAACAATACCTTAGCCAGTCGGCTAAAAACTGGTTAATTTGATGCTTTTCGTCGCGTTGATGCAACTTTTTATTCGGGTAATCATACCGCGCCTTGAAGCGAAAGATCTGCTGGCTTGAACACACTTCAGCGACCATCGCGTCGTGATAGAGGCGTACCGTCATCGACGGCAGGCTCCAGTAGCTAATACTGGGTGCCGTTTGCTCAATCTCCACCAGCGTAGTGTAGCGCGTTGATTCTGTTATCGTTAATCGATACTGCGCGTTGCTCACCTGATAGCTTACCGTTTCGCCGGGTGCGTCGTTTCTCGGCAGCAGGCGGCGCAATTGTGCAAAATTCGTTTCGCACAGGCGCATCATTTCTGGGAAGTCAGGCGTATAGCGCTTCATTTTTTCCACTCGTTTCGTAATGTCTGATAATGCAGCTGCAGCCATTGCAGGGCGATGACAGACGCTGCGTTGTCGATTTTCCCCTCTTCTACCCACTGATAAGCCTGTTCCCGGCTCACCACATGAACCCGAATATCTTCGTTTTCATCAGCCAGACCGTGAATGCCTTCTGCGGTCGTGGCGTCCACTTCGCCCACCATAATGGATAAGCGTTCGCTGGTGCCACCCGGACTCGCCAGATAGCTCAACACCGGTTTGGTTCGGCCCACCACCAGTCCCGCCTCTTCCAGCGCCTCGCGCCGGGCGACGTCTTCAACCGTCTCGCCTTCTTCGATCATCCCGGCCACCATCTCCAGCAGCCACGGGCTCTCACTGACGTCATAAGCGGCGATGCGGATCTGCTCCACCAGCACGACTTCGTCACGCACTGGGTCAAAGGGTAGCAAGACTGCCGCATGCCCGCGCTCAAAAATTTCGCGTCTGATTTCGCCGCTCATTTCACCGTTAAACAGGCGATGCCTGAAACGGTAAAGATCCATTGAAAAAAAACCGCTATAAAGCGTTTCTCGTGCAATAATTTCTACATCGTTTTTGGCGAATGTCACGGGCAACTTTTCTGGTTTTTGCATGAGTCGAGTCCTGGTAGCAATGGTGATGAAATTGTGAATTTCAAGGCTGTTTGGCTGCCGTTTGTAAGGCTATATGATAGATTGGTGCAAATTACCGCCAGATGGCACGTAACGCCAACCTTTTGGTGTGGATGATTCTGTTAGAATCGGCAATTATTTTTTAATTAGATCAGCGCTAATACTGCTTCACAACAAGGAATGCAAATGAAGAAATTGCTCCCCATCCTTATCGGCCTGAGCCTGACGGGCTTCAGTGCAATGAGCCAGGCGGAAAACCTGTTACAGGTCTACCAGCAGGCACGTCTGGGCAACCCTGATTTACGTAAATCAGCGGCCGATCGTGATGCTGCGTTTGAAAAGATTAACGAAGCGCGTAGCCCCTTGCTGCCACAGTTAGGGTTAGGTGCAGATTATACCTACAGCAACGGTTTTCGCGACGCTAACGGCGTAAACTCCAATGCTACCAGTGCCTCACTGCAATTAACACAGACGCTGTTTGATATGTCCAAATGGCGTGCCCTGACCCTGCAGGAAAAAAGCGCGGGCATCCAGGATGTGACCTATCAGACTGACCAGCAGACGCTGATCCTGAACACAGCTACGGCGTACTTCAACGTGCTGAGCGCCATTGACGCGCTCTCCTACACCGAAGCGCAGAAACAGGCCATTTACCGTCAGTTAGATCAAACCACCCAGCGCTTCAACGTGGGTCTGGTGGCGATCACCGACGTGCAGAACGCCCGTTCACAGTACGACACCGTGCTGGCCAACGAAGTGACCGCGCGTAATAACCTCGACAACGCGCTGGAATCCCTGCGTCAGGTCACCGGGAACTACTATCCTGAGCTGGCCTCCCTGAACGTCGACAGCTTCAAAACGGATAAGCCGCAGGCCGTTAACGCCCTGCTGAAAGAGGCGGAAAACCGCAACCTGACGTTGCTGCAGGCGCGCCTGAGCCAGGACCTGGCCCGCGAGCAAATTCGTCAGGCGCAGGACGGCCATCTGCCAACCCTGAGCCTGAGCGCCTCTACCGGCGTTTCTGACACCACCTACAGTGGCTCTAAAACCAATTCTGCCCAGTATGACGACAGCAATATGGGTCAGAACAAAGTGGGCCTGAGCTTCTCCCTGCCGCTGTATCAGGGCGGTCAGGTTAACTCCCAGGTGAAACAGGCGCAGTACAACTTTGTTGGCGCGAGCGAGCAGCTGGAAAGCGCCCATCGTAACGTGGTGCAGACCGTACGTTCATCCTTCAACAACGTGAACGCCTCAATCAGCAGCATCAACGCCTATAAACAGGCCGTTGTGTCTGCACAGAGCTCCCTGGACGCGATGGAAGCGGGTTACTCGGTCGGTACACGTACTATCGTTGACGTGCTCGACGCGACCACCACGCTGTACAACGCGAAGCAGCAGCTCTCAAGCGCGCGTTATCAGTACCTGATTAACCAGCTGAACATTAAGCAGGCTCTGGGTACGCTGAACGAGCAAGACCTGCAGATGCTGAACAGCGCACTGGGCAAGCCGGTCTCTACCTCACCGGACAGCGTTGCACCGGAGAACCCGGAGCAGGTTGCCGCGGTTGATAACTTCAACGCTAACGGCACTACCCCTGCTGCACAGCCTGCTGCCGCGCGCACCACAGCGCCTGCCAGCAAGGGCAACAATCCGTTCCGTAACTGAGCATTGCCCGATGGCGCTTCGCTTATCGGGCCTACTGAATCGTAGGCCGGGTAAGCGCAGCGCCACCCGGCGCAAAATCCCCCTCGAACGTAAGCCAACGTAAAGATCCCCCTGATTCCGCCCCTCTTCGCTTCATTTTCAACCACTCATCCTCTATCCTGAGCGTTATTACCACTGGGTCCTGGAAGACAAACATGAAACGGACAAAAACGATCAATCACGCGTCGTTCCGCAAGAGCTGGAATGCACGTCACCTCACCCCTGTTGCGCTGGCGGTTACCGCTGTCTTTATGCTGGCAGGCTGTGAGAAAAACGATGAAACGGTTTCGCTGTATCAAAACGCAGACGACTGCTCTGCCGCCACCGGTAAAGCGGCCGAATGTAAAACGGCCTACACCAACGCGCTGAAAGAAGCGGAACGCACCGCGCCGAAATATGCCTCACGCGAAGACTGCGTAGCGGAATTTGGTGAAGGTCAGTGCCAGCAGGCACCGGCTCAGGCAGGCACGGCACCTGAAAATCAGGCACAGGCGCAGTCCAGCGGCAGCTTCTGGATGCCGCTGATGGCAGGCTACATGATGGGCCGTCTGATGGGCGGCGGTGCGGGCTACCAGCAGCAGCCGCTGTTTAGCTCGAAAAACCCGGCCAGCCCGGCTTACGGTCAATATACCGATGCCAGCGGTAAAGGCTACGGCGCAGCGACTCCGGGCCGCACCGTAACCGTACCGAAAACCGCGATGGCGCCGAAGCCTGCGACCACCAGCACCATCACCCGCGGCGGGTTCGGTGAGTCTGTGGCGAAACAGACCAGCATGCAGCGCAGTGCATCAGGCACCTCTACTCGCTCAATGGGCGGCTGATCATGGAACGAGTCAGTATTACCGAGCGCCCGGACTGGCGCGAAAAAGCCACCGAGTACGGCTTTAACTTCCACACCATGTACGGCGAGCCGTACTGGTGTGAAGACGCTTACTACAAGCTCACCCTGGCCCAGGTTGAGAAGCTGGAAGAGGTCACGGCTGAGCTGCACCAGATGTGCCTCAAGGTGGTGGAAAAAGTCATCGACAGCGACGAGCTGATGGCCAAGTTCCGCATTCCAAAGCACACCTGGAGCTTTGTCCGCCAGTCGTGGAAAACGAATCAGCCTTCGCTTTACTCTCGCCTGGATCTGGCGTGGGACGGCGTGGGTGAACCGAAGCTTTTAGAAAACAACGCCGATACGCCAACCTCCCTCTATGAAGCGGCATTCTTCCAGTGGATCTGGCTGGAAGACCAGATGAACGCCGGAAACCTGCCGGAAGGCAGCGACCAGTTCAACAGCCTGCAGGAGAAGCTGATCGAGCGCTTTGCCGAGCTGCGCGAGCAGTTTGGCTTCAACCTGCTGCATCTCGCCTGCTGCCGCGACACGGAAGAAGATCGTGGCACGGTTCAGTATCTGCAGGACTGCGCCGCCGAAGCGGAAGTGGCGACCGAGTTCCTCTATATCGAGGATATCGGCCTGGGTGAAAAAGGTCAGTTTACGGACATGCAGGATCAGGTCATCAGCAACCTGTTCAAGCTCTACCCGTGGGAGTACATGCTGCGCGAGATGTTTTCCACCAAGCTGGAAGATGCGGGCGTGCGCTGGCTGGAACCGGCCTGGAAGAGCATTATCTCCAACAAGGCCCTGCTGCCGATGCTGTGGGAGATGTTCCCGAATCACCCTAACCTGCTGCCAGCGTACTTTGCGGAAGATGATTACCCGCAGATGGAGAAATACGTCGTTAAGCCGATCTTCTCCCGCGAAGGCGCGAACGTGTCGATCATCGAAAACGGTAAAACGCTGGAAGCGGTTGAAGGGCCTTACGGCGAGGAAGGGATGATCGTCCAGGCGTTCTATCAACTGCCGAAATTTGGCGACAGCTATACGCTAATTGGCAGCTGGCTCATTAACGATCAACCTGCCGGAATTGGCATTCGCGAAGATCGCGCGCTGATCACGCAGGATCTGTCGCGGTTCTACCCGCATATTTTTGTGGAGTAAGATCTGCCGGGTGGCGGCTTCGCCTGACCCGGCCTACGGTTTTGTAGGCCCGGTAAGCGTAGCGCCACCGGGCATATTTTCACCCTACCTGTACCGATAGCATACTCAGACTTCCCATCTCTATTCCATCGACCGGGATCGTAACCGGCTCCTGACCGTCCCATGCGCCAAGCACGTACAGCAGCGGCAGGAAATGCTCCGGCGTCGGGTTAGAGAGCGAACCGCCCTCGTGCTCCAGATAGTTCACCAGCGGATGCGCCTCAGCCGGGCCTTGCCAGGTCAGGTTCGCTTTAACGTAGTCGTTAAAAGCGGTCGCCCACGGGTATGGCGTGTTTTCGCCATGCCAGCGCGCCGTGCGCAGGTTGTGCACCACGTTGCCGCTTGCCACCAGCATGATGCCTTCATCACGAAGCGTCGCCAGCTTGCGCCCCATCTCCAGATGCCAGACCGCCGGTTTGGTGCTGTCGATGCTCAGCTGCACCATCGGGATATCCGCATCAGGATACATTTTTATCAGCACGCCCCATGAGCCATGGTCAAAGCCCCAGGCTTCTTTATCCAGCGCAACCGGAACAGGCGCCAGCAGTTCCACCAGCCTTTGTGCCAGCTCAGGCGAGCCGGGGGCCGGATAATGCGTGTCATACAGCGCCTGCGGGAAGCCGCCAAAATCGTGAATGGTCTTTGGCGCTTCCATGGCGGTCACGCCCGTGCCGCGGGTGAACCAGTGCGCAGATACCACCACAATCGCTTTTGGACGCGGCAGCGTCTCGCCCAGATGACGCCATGCGCGGGTATAGACGTTATCTTCCAGAACGTTCATTGGGCTGCCGTGGCCTAAAAACAGGGCTGGCATACGGGAAGAAGTCATGATGATATCCTTACAGAAGGTGTCAATTTAATGGTGCTACATTACGCGCAATCGGACAAAGATGAACGCTGATAAGCGTGAAGATCATCATCAGGAATTTTGAATGTAAGGAATGTGTAAAGCCGGGGGTCGCCCCTCGCTTTGCCAGAAATGAATCATTTATATTAATGATAATCATTATCATAAGGAGCAATCCATGTCAGTCCCTCTGATCCTGACCATACTGGCGGGCGCCGCGACCTTTATCGGCGCAATCCTCGGCGTGCTTGGTCAGAAGCCGTCAAACCGCGTGCTGGCCTTCTCGCTGGGCTTTGCTGCCGGGATCATGCTGCTTATCTCCCTGATGGAGATGCTCCCTGCTGCGCTGGGCACCGACGGGATGTCTCCCCTGCTGGGCTACGGCATGTTTGTCGTTGGCCTGCTGGGTTACTTTGCCCTCGACCGGATGCTACCCCACGCGCATCCGCAGGATTTAATGCAGAAAAACGTAACGCCTGTGCCGCGGAATATTAAGCGAACGGCGGTTCTGCTCACGCTGGGGATTAGCCTGCATAACTTCCCGGAAGGGGTCGCGACCTACGTGACGGCCAGCAGCAATCTGGAAATGGGCTTTGGCATCGCGCTGGCGGTGGCCTTACACAATATTCCTGAAGGACTGGCGGTCGCCGGACCGGTGTATGCCGCCACGGGCTCGAAACGTACCGCGGTATTCTGGGCAGGAATTTCCGGGATGGCTGAAATCCTCGGCGGTGTCCTGGCCTGGTTGATTCTCGGAAGCCTGGTCTCCCCTGTCGTGATGGCCGCCATTATGGCCACAGTTGCCGGGATTATGGTGGCGCTTTCCGTCGATGAATTAATGCCGCTGGCGAAAGAGATCGATCCCAATAACAACCCCAGCTATGGCGTGCTGTGCGGAATGTCGGTCATGGGCTTAAGCCTGGTGTTATTGCAATCTGCAGGTATCGGTTAGGATTAGTCTGCCTCCGTATAATACGGAGGCAGACTTTCGAAACGTTAAGATATAGATAGAAATGATACGTTATTTTGTTGCCAACAAAGCCCTTGCAAAATATATAGCTTATAGAAATAGGATGATGAAATTTTATCAGTCTATTATCTGAGTTACTGCATATATTATGAATGTTAGCCGATGCTTACAATCAACATTAATTATATATTAATATAATCTTAAAATAGCTTTAAGATGCAGTAATCGCATCTCCCCTTCGTCCTCCCATATACTCCATTTGCGTTTTGAAACTTATATTCAGAGTATGAATTCGTTTGAAAAAGGATATTTTCATGTATATGGGTAAAAAAATTTTATTAGCTGTAACTATCGCTGCCGCAGTATCGGGTTCCGCCTTTGCTGCCGAGCAGGGGTCGGGAAAAATCAAATTCAAAGGCGTTGTTATTGATGCGCCTTGCAGCATTGCACCAGACAGCGTTGATAAAGAAGTCGATCTCGGTGAAGTGACCACAGCCGTGATCAATGCCAACAAGAAGTCTTCCGCAGTTCCGGTTGATATCAATCTGGAAAACTGCCAGCTTGACGATCCGGCCGACGAGACTGACACACCAGTGACCAAAGTCGATGTCACGTTTACCAGCTCAGCGACAGATGCGACCGACACCAGTCTGATGACCAATACCTATGCAAGTGGTGCACAGAACGTGGGCGTTCGTCTTCTGAATAACGCCGAAGCCAACATCACGCTGGGTGCTGCTAATGAGGTTGCTCTGCTGGCAGGCTCAACGACTCAAACGCTGCACTTCAAAGCATTAATGGAAGTGGTAACGGGTAAAACGGCGACTGCTGGCCAGGTGGAAGCTACAGCCAACTATATTCTGGCGTATAAATAACTACGCCATGTTTCAAATTAAACCGGCTGGCATTTAATGTCAGCCGGCGTTGAATGTATTTATTTGAGTAACAGGGCGATGACATATAAATTACAATGCATAATTATTATGACGTCCCTGTTTATGGTGGAACTTGCCTCCGCCACCGAATTTAACATCAATGCCATCGATAAAGATCAGCGTGGCAGCGTTGATTTATCTCTTTTTAAAGATCAAATATCGATCACACCAGGCGACTATTTTGTTACCGTTTCGATTAATGATATCCCGCTGGCAAATGGCTGGCAGCTCCGCTGGCAGGAGATAGACAAGAGCGTACAAGTCTGTATTCCACCTGAACTGGCCGATACATTTGCTCTGCAGGACAATATCCGTAGCGCATTGGCGGAAAAAGACGGGTGCGTCGACTTTGCATCAAAACCGGATATTAAATTTAATTTTGAGCAATCCAGCCAGACGCTGAAGGTCACGATACCTCAGGCCTGGTTACAGTACCGTGCCGCAGACTGGATGCCCCCTTCAACCTGGGACAACGGCGTGCCGGGCGTACTACTGGATTACAATCTTTTTGCCAGTCATTACCAGCCGAACGATGGCAGCAGCACGGATAACGTCAACACTTATGGCACTGCCGGCGCGAATATGGGCGCGTGGCGACTGCGCAGTGATTATCAGTATACTCAAACCCATACCGACGCAGGTTCAGAGAATGACGGGCGCTTTTCACGCCTCTATATGTTCCGTCCTCTCCCCTCGCTCGGAGCCAAACTCACACTGGGTGAAACGGATTTCCAGTCCGCTATTTTTGATGCCTTCACCTATACCGGTGCCTCCCTGATTAGCGATGAGCGCATGCTGCCATGGTCGCTGCGCGGCTACGCGCCACAAATTACCGGCCTCGCGCAAACTAACGCCACGGTAACGGTTAGCCTGGCTGACCGTGTCATTTACCAAAGCAACGTTCCGCCAGGGCCGTTTGTTATTCAGGATCTAAACCAGTCTGTACAGGGTACGCTGGACGTCAAAGTGGCAGAAGAGGATGGGCGCGTAAGCACCTTCCAGGTTTCTGCGGAATCGGTGCCTTTTTTAACCCGCAAAGGTCAGGTTCGCTATAAGCTGGCGGCAGGAAAAGCACGCAAAGACGCCTCGCATGACGTTGAAGATAACGCGTTTATGAGCGGCGAATTCTCCTGGGGGATGCTGTCACAAACCTCCCTCTACGGCGGTACGCTCGCCGATGGCCATCGCTACCGGTCCGTTGCCGCCGGAATAGGTCAAAACATGGAGTACCTGGGCGCGCTCTCTTTTGAC
Organism: Enterobacter sp. EC_50; assembly: GCF_019584525.1. Classification (NCBI taxonomy): domain Bacteria; kingdom Pseudomonadati; phylum Pseudomonadota; class Gammaproteobacteria; order Enterobacterales; family Enterobacteriaceae; genus Enterobacter; species Enterobacter sp. EC_50. The sequence continues at coordinate 113,227 of NZ_VDAF01000015.1, forward strand.
GTGACGCAGGCGACCAGCCAGTTGCCCAATCAGAATAGCCAGACAGGTTACAGTTACCGTTTCAACTACAGTAAGCGTTTCGATACCACCGGCAGCCAGCTTACGCTCGCCAGTTATCGCTATTCCGATCCGCAGTTTCTCAGCTACGCCCGTTTTCTGGATGATGACAATAACGATCGGCAGTCAGAAAAACAGACGCTCAGCGTGACGGCAAGCCAGTACATTTCGGCGCTATCGCTCAACCTCTATGTGAACATGCTGCGTCAAACCTGGTGGAACGATTCCTCCTCCACGACGGGCAGCGTGACCGCAGGCTATAACTTTGATATCGGTCGCTGGAAAAATCTGGGCGTCACCGTGTCGTGGAGTAAAACCCACTATGAAGACGAAGACGACGATACGCAGTTCTATCTCTCACTGAGCGTACCGCTCGATCCCGATCATCGTCTGAATTACGACCTGCGCAACAGCGAGAGTCTGAGCCAGAACGTATCGTGGTATGACACATCAGACCGCAACAACACCTGGGGCGTTTCGGCAGGTACCGAAAGCGAGAAGTCAGATGCCGGCGCGCAGGTGAGCGGCAACTATCAACATTATTCTCCTTATGGCGACCTGAATCTCTCCGGGAGCGTTAAGGCTAACGAATACAATTCCCTGAGTGCCAGTTGGACCGGTTCATTCACCTCGACGGCTAAAGGCGCTGCGCTGCACCGCCGCAGCTACGGTAACGAGCCGCGCGTGATGGTCAGTACCGATGGCGTAGGCAACATCCCGCTGAACATGTCGCGGGATGAAACCAATCGCTTCGGGATTGGCGTTTTACCGTCCATCTCCAGCTATTCGCCTTCCAGCGTGCAGGTCAATATGAACAACCTGCCCGATGGCGTAGACGTTGACACCCGCGTCGTCACCTCAACCTGGACGGAAGGTGCCATCGGGTACCGTCAGATCGCGACGCGTGCAGGCAATGATATCGCAGGCATCTTACGAACTGCCTCTGGCATACCGCCGCTGGGCGCCGTTGTTCGCCAGCTTGAAGACGATCGGCAGATTGCCATGGTCGCCGATGACGGCCACGTCTGGCTCGGCGCCGTAGAGCCACAACAACAGTTTCGCGTGACGTGGGGAGACAATCAGCAGTGTCGCTTCACGTTACCTTCACACCTTGAAAACAGTATGCAGTTGATACTGCCATGTCAGTAAGAAATCATGATGAAATTAACCTTACTCAAAAGCCTGTGCCTGATGCTGGTCGGCACAGCATTCACCACTCACGCGGCCGTAAACCTGGACCGCACGCGCATTGTCTTTCCGGAAAGCGACAAGGCCAGCAGCCTGAAGATTGAAAACCAGAGTAAAGCGCTGCCCTATCTGGCGCTCTCCTGGATTGAAGATGAGAAAGGCCGTAAAGAAGACAGGCATTTCATGGCGCTGCCTCCAATTCAACGCATTGAAGCGGGTTCCGCATCGCAGGTCAGGATCGTTAAGCAAGCGGCCACCAGTCAGTTACCGAAAGACAGAGATTCCCTGTTTTATTTCAACCTGCGCGAAGTGCCGCCGAAAAGCACCAGCGCCAGCGATGAACGCAGCGTCATGCAGGTGGCGATGCAGAGCAGGATCAAGCTGTTCTGGCGTCCTAAAGCGATTACCAAAAAACCCGGCGAGCAGGCGGAAATGCGGATGGAAGTTTCAGCCACTGCGAATGGGCTGACCATACATAACCCGACGCCGTACTACATCACGCTGGCGTGGCTCAGTAAGAATGCCAGAACCATGCTGCCGGGCTTCGACAGCCTGATGCTTGCGCCTTTCGCGACAGCAACAACCTCTACCGGTGACTACCACGGTAACTATTACAGCATCGGTTATATCGACGATTACGGCGCGCTGAAAAAGGTCGACGTACAGTGCGCGGGAACGGCGCAGTGCTCGCTCACCGAACGGAAGATCGAAAAAGATGCGCAATCTCGCTAACGTATTGTTCATAGTGCTGCTCTCAGTGCTGCCTTTAAGAGAAGCGCTGGCGCTCGACTGCTACCTGGGCGGTTCGGGCGGCCCCGTAGAAGAAACTAAAACGATCTCGCCGTTTGCTATCCCCAGTAATGCACGGGCAGGTGAGAAAATTTGGGAATCGGATGACATCAAAATCCCGGTGACATGCAACCACAATGTCACAAGCAGCTTTCAACCGGAGGATATTTTTGGCTGGGTGAATCCTTATCCTTCAACCTCCGATCCCTATTATGAACTGGGCGTAACCTATGAAGGGATAGACTACGATGCAAAAGGCCAGCCTAACGGCGTCGATACCCGACAGTGTCTGGACAACCAAAACATCACGATTTATACCCCCGAGCAGATCCGACAAATGGGATGGGAAAATCGTATCTGTTCCGGTAACCCGGATGATATCCACACTTCACGAACCTTCATTGCTCGTCTGCGCTTATACGTAAAAATTAAAGCCATGCCGCCTCACGGCTACGTCAGCTCGCTGAGCGATTACATCGTTGTCCAGTTTGACGGAAAAGGCGGCGTGAACCAGATGTCGGATGCGAAAAACCTCAAATATCACATCAACGGGCTGCAAAATATTACCGTTCTGGACTGCGGTGCGACGTTCAGTATTTACCCTGAGAACCAGGAGATTGATTTCGGCACCTTTAGCGCACGCGATATTGTGAATCAACAGACGCGTAAACGGACCTTTTCGGTGAAGACGACGAAAGTGCAGGATGCCCAATGTTCAGATGGCTTCAAAATGGACTCGTCGTTCTATACAAATGAAGCGCTTACGGCCAACGATACCGCACTGCTGATAGGCAATGGCCTGAAGCTGAGGATCCTTAACGGAACCGAGCCCTACACCTTTAACCACTACAACGAATACGTGGATTTTACGGGCAGCACGCTTGAGCATGAGCAGCAATACACCGCAGAGCTGTCGCCGGTCGAAGGAAAAGCGATCCAGTCCGGGCCGTTCGAAACGGTGGTGCTGTTCAAAATTAACTACCACTAGAGACAAAAAAGCCGGGTTTCCGCGGCTTTTACACATCAGCCATTTCAGCTGGCTTTGCGCTCGTGCGCCTGGCGATACTCGATCAGATCTTCAATCGTTACCACCGGCATGTTGTGCAGACGTGCGAAGGTGATGCACTCTGGTGCACGCGCCATGGTGCCGTCGTCGTTGGTCAGTTCACACAGCACGCCCGCAGGTTTGAAGCCTGCCAGCGTCACCAGGTCGATCGTCGCTTCGGTGTGACCGCCGCGGGTCAGCACGCCACCCGCCTGCGCGCGCAGTGGGAAGACGTGGCCTGGACGATGCAGATCGGATGGCTTCGCATCATCAGCAATCGCGGCACGTACGGTGGTCAGACGGTCAGCCGCAGACACACCGGTGGTCACGCCATGCGCCGCTTCAATGGTCACGGTAAATCCGGTACCAAAGGCGCTGGTGTTGTTTTCGACCATCATCGGCAGCTCGAGCTGCTTACGACGATCTTCGGTAATACACAGGCATACGATGCCGCTGCCGTGACGGATGGTCAGCGCCATCTGTTCAACGGTCATGTTTTCGGCGGCGAAAATCATGTCGCCTTCGTTTTCACGGTTTTCATCGTCAAGCACCATCACACCGCGGCCTTCGCGCAGTGCATCCAGTGCATGTTCAACACGTTGAGTTGAAGTGCCAAAAGAGGAAAGTAGCGTCTGATTCATGGTAAAAAAACCTCATTAACATTATGGTTACCAGAATCAGGGCAGTCTTAGGAGCGCCGTATAAGCGGCAAAAAGATAACGTGAGCGGGCCCATGCCCGACTGGATCGTTACTCTCTCCCATCCGGACTCTAACCGTCGGCCCCGGAATTACACCGGATCTGCTGACCTTTGAGAATTCACCCAAAGCGCTCGCGGGCTTTCAGCGTTAAGCTGATTTACCGCCGGTGGGGAATTTCGCCCCGCCCTGAGAATAAGCGAGATAACTATAACGCTATTGATTATCCTGGGCAATGCATAAGCATCAAACAATTTTGTTTACCCCGGGCATGACGCGCTACAATGGACACTAACACCTTTTCATCAAGGGAAACGACAATGATTGACCCGAAGAAAATTGAGCAAATTGCGCGTCAGGTTCACGAGTCTATGCCAAAAGGCATTCGTGAATTTGGTGATGACGTTGAGAAGAAAATCCGCCAGACGCTGCAGGCGCAGTTGGTTCGCCTTGATCTCGTCAGCCGCGAAGAGTTTGACGTGCAGACCCAGGTTCTGCTGCGCACCCGCGAGAAGCTGGCACTGCTGGAACAGCGTCTGACCGAGCTGGAAAACCGCAATGCGCCGGAAGAAGTGAAGCCAGCGCCAGCCATTCCGCCGGTGGATAACCAGGAGTAAGTGCGGCCTGTTGAGCCCGGTGGCGGCTACGCCTTACCGGGCCTGAATGAACGCGTAGGTCGGGTAAGGCGCAGCCGCCACCCGACATAAAAAAACGGGCCAATAGGCCCGTTTTTTACTGACTGTCTTTCTGGATCTTCTTAATGATGTTGGTGGTGGAACACCCATCTTCAAAGTTGAGCACCATCACCTCACCGCCGTTGGCCCAGACCTCTTCGCTGCCCGCGATTTGCTCCGGCTTGTAATCGCCGCCCTTCACCAGCAGGTCCGGCAGAATACCGGCAATCAGGCGCTGCGGCGTGTCTTCTTCAAACGACACCACCCAGTCCACGGCTTCCAGCGCGCCGAGCACGATCATACGCTGCTCAAGCGTGTTCACCGGACGCGTTTCACCCTTCAGGCGCTTCGTCGACGCATCGCTGTTCACCGCCACAATCAGGCGATCGCCCAGCTTACGCGCATTCGCCAGATACGACACGTGGCCCGCGTGCAGGATGTCGAACACACCGTTGGTCATCACCACTTTTTCACCGCGCTTGCGCGCGGCAGCAACGGCCACTTTCAGCTCCTCTTCGGTCATGACGCCAAAGCCGGTGTCCGCACGGCCGCGCACCGCGTTTTCCAGCTCGATTGGGGAAACGGTTGAGGTACCGAGTTTACCGACGACCACACCTGCCGCGGCGTTGGCGAAGTAGCACGCTTCTTCCAGAGAGTTCCCCGCCGCCAGCGTCGCCGCCAGCACGCCGATCACCGTGTCGCCGGCACCGGTCACGTCGTACACTTCCTGCGCCTGGGTTGGCATATGCAGCGGCGCCTTGCCCGGCTGCAGCAGCGTCATCCCCTGCTCGGAGCGGGTCACCAGCAGCGCAGATAATTCGAAGTCAGTAATGATCTTCATGCCGCGCTCAACCAGCTCTTCCTCGGTTTTGCATTTGCCCGCCACCGCTTCAAACTCGGAGAGGTTTGGCGTCAGGAGGGTTGCGCCGCGATAGCGCTCAAAGTCGGTGCCTTTCGGGTCGATCAGCACCGGTACGCTGGCCTTACGCGCCAGCTGGATCATCGTCTGCACGCTGGCCAGCGCGCCTTTCGCGTAGTCGGACAGCACCAGCGCGCCGATATTGCCCAACGCCTGGTTAATGCGCTCGTGCAGCGGCTCGGGATCAACGCCTTCGAACCCTTCTTCAAAGTCGAGGCGGATCAGCTGCTGGTTACGTGACAGCACGCGCAGCTTGGTGATGGTCGGGTGGGTCGGAACAGAAACGAAGTCACACTTCACGTTCACGTCCGCCAGCGACTTGCTCAGCGCGCGCGCCGCATCGTCGATACCGGTCAGGCCAACCAGACGCGAGTGCGCGCCCAGAGAGGCTATGTTCATCGCCACGTTTGCCGCGCCGCCGGGACGCTCTTCAATGGTGTCGACCTTAACCACCGGTACCGGTGCTTCCGGAGAGATGCGGCTGGTCGGCCCATACCAGTAGCGATCCAGCATCACATCCCCAACAACCATTACTCCAGCACGTTCAAACTCTGGCAGTGTTACTTTCATTCCTGACTCCAGAAAGATTCACAATTTGCGCGCGATAATATCACACTTGATTTGTTACGCACGGTTCCACCAGCCACTTCTGCCAGCTGGCCGTTACCTGAGCGCGCTCTGCGACAAAACAGTCCAGCGCCACGTGCCCCGGCTGCTCCTGTAGCGCCAGGTGATGCAGCTCGTCGCGCAGCGTGGTGTAGGCGCGGGTTAAGGCCTGCGCCTCCTGCTCGTCCATGATGTCGTTTTGCGCCAGCAGCTCCAGAATGCGCACGTTATCCGACCAGCGGGTCAGCTTCGGCTTGTCGTGCGCGTGGAGCAGCACCAGATACTGAGTAATGAACTCAATATCGGTAATCCCGCCCTCGTCGGCTTTGATATCAAAGCGATCGCGGTGTTTATTACCCAGGTGCGCGCGCATTTTCTCGCGCATCTCGCGCACTTCCGTCTGCAGCGTACTGCCCTCGCGCGGGGTGGTCATCACATCCTTACGGACGGCATCGAACTGCGTTTTGAGCTGCGGATCGCCATACACCACGCGGGCGCGCACCAGCGCCTGATGCTCCCAGGTCCAGGCTTCATTCTTCTGATAATCGGCGAAGGACTCCGTTGAGGTGACCAGCATACCCGCCGCGCCGGACGGACGCAGGCGGGCATCGACTTCATACAAAATTCCCGACGAAGTGCGGGTGCTGAACAGGTGCATGATGCGCTGGGCCAGGCGCAGATAGAACTGACGCCCGTCAATCTCGCGCTCGCCGTCGGTCATCACGTCGACCGGGCAGTCATGCAGGAAAATTAAATCCAGATCGGAGCTGTATCCCAGCTCCCAGCCGCCGAGCTTGCCATAACCGACCACGGCAAAGCCCCGCCCCTCACGGTCAGCAAGGTGCTTCGGCTGGCCGTAGCGGGCCACCATCTGCACCCATGCCTGCTGCACGACCGCGTCGATGATCGCTTCCGCGAGCCATGTTAAGTGATCGCTCACTTTCATTACCGGCAGCGTTCCGGCGATATCCGCCGCCGCCACGCGCAGCATCTGGGCCTGCTTAAACTGACGCAGCGCCTCCAGCTGCTGCTCTTCGTCCTCTTCCGGCACGCGCAGCAGATACTGACGCAGCTCGTCACGGTAGGCATCCGTCGCCGTGGGTTGATACAGGGTGTTTGGGTCGAGCAGTTCATCCAGCAGCAGAGGGTAGCGCGCCAGCTTGTTGGCCACCATCGGGGAGGCGGCGCAGAGGGAAATCAGGTGCTTCAGCGCCCCCGGAAACTCGCTCAAAAGCTCAAGGTACGTGGTGCGCGTGATGATCCCGCTCAGCAGCGGCATCATGCGCGACAGCGGCACCGGCGCATCCGCCCGCGAGCAGACCTCGCTCAGCAGGTGCGGCATCAGGTGATCCAGCACCTGACGGCCGCGCGGGCCAATGGCGCGCTTGTTCAGCTCAAGACGGAAATCGGCAATCAGCGCCACCACGCGATGGCGCGCGTCGTCGGTTAAATGCGTCAGCACCGGCGTGGTGTCATCTTCCTGGAGCGCGTCCTGCCACAGCTCGCGCCAGTGCTCGGAAAGGGCATCGTCCTGCGATTCGCTTTCGTCATCACCGATCAGCTCGTTGAAGATGCGGCGCACGCCTGCCATATGGGCATCGAGCCGTTCGGTCAGCGTTGACCAGTCATCCACGCGCATCCCCCAGGCCAGACGCGCCCGGTTAAGGTCATCCCCCGGCAGGGTCTGGGTCTGTTCGTCGTTGATGCTTTGCAGCAGGTTTTCCAGACGGCGCAGGAAAAGATAGGCCTCGCGCAGGGTTTGCGCGTCGCCGTCCGGCAGCAGGTGAAGCTGCTCAATGGCGCTCAGCGTCGGGAGCAGCGAGCGAGACTGTAGCGACGGCTCGCGTCCGCCGCGAATCAGCTGGAAGACCTGGACGATAAATTCGATTTCGCGAATGCCGCCCGCGCCGAGCTTGATGTTGTCCTTCAGACCGCGACGGCGCACCTCACGGGCGATCATCCCTTTCATATTGCGCAGGGACTGGATGACGCTGAAGTCGATATAGCGACGGAACACGAACGGGCGCAGCATGGCACGCAGCTCGTTGGCGTAGGCGTCATCGCTGTCGCCCATGATCCGCGCTTTGACCATCGCGTAACGCTCCCAGTCGCGCCCCTGCTCCTGGTAGTAATCTTCCAGCGCGGCAAAGCTCAGCACCAGCGGCCCGCTATCGCCGAACGGACGCAGGCGCATGTCCACACGGTAGACAAACCCGTCCTGCGTCGGCTGATCCAGCGCCTTAATCAGACGCTGACCGAGGCGGGTAAAGAACTGGGCGTTGTCCAGCTCGCGACGGCCGCCGCGCGTGGAGCCGTTCTCAGGCCAGGCGAAAATCAGGTCGATATCGGAGGAGAAGTTCAGCTCGCAGCCGCCCAGCTTGCCCATCCCCAGGATCAACAGCGGCTGAGGAACCCCTTCCTCGCTGCACGGCGTGCCCCACTCTTTACAGCAGGCGGCGTAGAGCCAGTCGCGCGCGGCGACAATCAACGTCTGCGCCAGCTCGCTTAACTGCTGCAACGTACTCTCTTCACTCACCAGTTCCAGCGCCTGCGCCAAGGCAATGCGCACCATCACACGACGGCGGAACTGACGCAGGACGCGCATCAGCGTCGCCTCATCCGCGACGTCTTCAAGCGCGGCCTGCAGCCAGGCGGCATAGTGCCGCCACTCGTCCGCCTGCGGCGGTGCGTTCTCAAGCTCCGCCAGCCAGTCCGGGTAGACGGCAATGCTTTCCTGCACAAAATCACTGAAGACGAGCACGCTTTTCGCCTGCTCGCTTAACGATGACGCCGGTAATGACTCAGGCAGACGTTCGCAAACGGTCTGCCACTGCTGCTGTAACGGTGAAGAAAGCGGCATTCTAAGGGTTCCTTGCCAGAGTTAACGTTTTCCGCTGTGCAGCCAGTACGGCTCCTGCGAAATGGCCTCGTTACGGAAATGCTCTATCTCAATATGCTGACGGGTTTCGATGGCATGCTTCAGCCCCTGCCAGTTTTCCAGCCACGCCTGCGCCTGTGGCCCGTCGTAGGCACCGGAAAGGAGCAGCATGCTGTCGATGTTGCGCGAAAGACGGGGAAGCTGATCGCCATACTTATCGCCGAGCGGATACGCAAAGGTGCTCTTCAGTTCGGCCGCATGACGGGAAAGATGAATATCTGCGAAACGCTTAAAGTTTTCCGCGATTTTGGCCTCGGCTTTCGCATCCAGGAAGGCGCGCCAGCCGCGCGTCACCAGAAACTCGGTCAGCGCCAGTTTTGCCGAAGCGGCTTGCGGACTGTAGATCGCCGTTTGCGCAGATACGTCCGAGAGCATCAGCGTTTCGGTTTGCGTCAGCAGATCACGTAAGTGAGCGCTCGCTTTGCGAGGAACAATACCGCCGAAGAGCGTCAGGGTATGGCGCACCAGGGCAATGGCCGCCAGCACGTGGGATTTGGCGTTTTTCACATTTCGTAACCACAGCTCTTCATGGTACTGCCACTGAGAAAGCGCCAGCTCCAGCGCGGCTTCCAGCCCCTGCTCAACGCTGGCTTTCGGCGCAACGCGCAAAATGGTCGTCTCTTTCAGCACGCGCGGCGCATTTCCGGCGGCCAGATGGTAACCCCGCGCGGCTTTGCTCAGGCTCCCCTGGCGCAATCCGGACTGGTTCACCAGCCTGCGCGCCAGCTTCAGCACGTCATTTGCGTCCCCTTCCAGCAGCTCAAGCTCCAGTTCGCAGATCGGCTCCTGGTACTCACCCGCCTTCACCTCACCCAGATCGAGGGCGATTTCGATGCGGCTTTTACCTTCCGTCACCAGCCATTTCTCGCGCCAGAAATCGGTGCTGAACAGCGGCTGCACCTGCTCCGCAAGCGTGGCAGGCAACTCGCCTTCCGGCCAGACTTCCGCCGGAAAACGTTCCAGCTCAAGTTCTGGCTGACTGATGTCGATATTGTATTCCGGACGCTGATGTAACCCGCCGACCACGCGGCCGGCAATTTTCATCGTCATCTCGTAGCGCCCACTCGCGCCACGGATGCGCAGCCCCATATCGTGGCGGCGTAGCCAGTTATCCGGCGTTTCGTAATAGATATTAAGCAGTTGTACCGGTGCATGGTGTTCGCCGGAGAGCGTATGCAGATGCTGGCGGAGTGCGTCAACGCTGTCTTTTTCGACGATAAATTTTAATTCGATTTCCTGAGCCATAGCCTTGTACTTTTGCGGGCGTCACAGACGCGTCAATGAGGGCGAACTTCCTCGCCATTTGTTTGTCAGTACATAGTATTTTGCGCCAAATTGCCATGCAATGAGCAATTTGACGGGCGTAAATGTGTAGAGTCGTGACACAGATGATTCTGATTGCTGATGAATGCTTTGCGTAGAGACACTGTTGCCACTACTATCGTTCCACTATTTATGAAAATAACGACTAATGATGCTTAAATTACGCCTGATTGGACTTACTTTACTCGCTTTTAGCGCCGCAACCGCAGTGCACGCTGAAGAGAAGCGTTACGTTTCTGACGAACTGAACACCTGGGTACGCAGTGGCCCCGGAGATAATTATCGCCTCGTGGGCACGGTAAATGCCGGCGAGGAAGTCACCTTGTTACAGACCAACGCGGACACCAACTACGGTCAGGTTCGCGACAGTTCTGGCCGCACGTCCTGGATCCCGCTGAAAGAGCTGAGCACCGTGCCAAGCCTGCGCACCCGCGTACCGGATCTGGAAAATCAGGTGAAAACCCTGACCGACAAGCTGAACAATATCGACGGAACCTGGAACCAGCGTACCGCCGAGATGCAGCAGAAAGTGGCGCAGAGCGACGGCGTGATTAACGGCCTGAAAGAAGAGAACCAGAAGCTGAAAAACGAGCTGATTGTCGCGCAGAAGAAAGTGAATGCCGCCAACCTGCAGCTCGATGACAAACAGCGCACCATCATCATGCAGTGGTTTATGTATGGCGGCGGCGTGCTGGGCGTCGGCCTGGTGCTGGGTCTGGTTCTGCCGCACCTGATCCCAAGCCGTAAGCGTAAAGATCGCTGGATGAACTAATTCGTCTTCTCTGCCAGACTTACGTATCATTCTGGAAAAGAGAAAACGGGAGTGTCAGGCGTGAAGAGTTATCTGGTCGGTGGTGCGGTACGTGATGCGTTGTTAGGTCTGCCGGTCAAAGATAAAGACTGGGTGGTGGTGGGCGCCACCCCGGAAGAGATGCTCGACGCGGGCTACCAGCAGGTAGGCCGCGATTTTCCCGTGTTCCTGCACCCGAAAAGCCGCGAAGAGTATGCCCTGGCGCGTACCGAGCGGAAATCGGGTTCGGGCTATACGGGCTTCACCTGCTATGCCGCGCCGGACGTCACGCTGGAGGACGATCTCCTGCGTCGCGATCTCACCATTAACGCGCTGGCGCAGGACGAGCACGGCCAGATTATTGACGCTTATGGCGGCCAGGACGATCTGCGCAACCGTCTCTTACGTCACGTCTCCCCGGCGTTTTCTGAAGATCCGCTCCGCGTGCTGCGCGTGGCGCGTTTTGCCGCGCGTTACGCCCATCTCAGCTTCCGCATTGCCGATGAGACCATGGCGCTGATGACCGCCATGACCGAGGCGGGCGAGCTTGAACACCTGACGCCAGAGCGCGTCTGGAAAGAGACCGAGAATGCGCTCACCACGCGTAACCCGCAGGTCTTTTTCCAGGTGCTGCGCGACTGCGGCGCCCTGAAGGTGCTGTTCCCGGAAATAGACGCGCTGTTTGGCGTACCGGCTCCGGCGAAATGGCATCCGGAGATTGACACCGGCGTGCACACGCTGATGACCCTGAGCATGGCGGCCATGCTCAGCCCTGACGTGGACGTGCGCTTTTCCACCCTGTGCCACGATCTCGGCAAAGGCTTAACGCCAAAAGAGCTCTGGCCTCGGCACCACGGGCACGGTCCGGCAGGGGTGAAGCTCGTCGAAGGGCTGTGCCAGCGCCTGCGTGTGCCGAACGAAATCCGCGATCTGGCGAAACTGGTGGCCGAATTCCACGACCTGATCCACACCTTCCCGATCCTGAAACCGGCCACCATCGTTAAGCTGTTCGATAACATCGACGCCTGGCGCAAACCCCAGCGCGTGGAGCAGATCGCGCTCACCAGCGAGGCTGACGTGCGCGGGCGTACCGGGTTTGAAGCCTGTGACTACCCGCAGGGACGTTTACTGCGTAAAGCCTGGGAGGTAGCCAAAGCGGTGCCGACGAAGGACGTTGTCGAGGCGGGATTCAAAGGCCCGGACATTCGCGAAGAGCTGACGAAACGGCGGATTCAGGCGGTATCAGAGTGGAAGGAAAAGCATTGCCCTCAGCCAAAAGACTGAGGGCAGTCGGTCAGAAGAAGACCACGTACACCGCAGCGGCAACGATAAAGCGGTAGATCGCGAACGGAATGAACGAGATACGCTTAATCAGCTGCAGGAAGGTTTTGATGGCAATCAGCGCCACGATAAACGCGGTGATGAAGCCGACGGCGAACATCGGAATGTCGCCCGTGGTGAGGAAACCGATGCTTTTATAGAGGTCAAGCGCGGTGGCGCCCATCATCATCGGCACCGCCAGCAGGAATGAGAACTCTGACGCGGCGTAACGGCTTACGCCCATCAGCATCCCGCCGGAAATGGTTGCACCTGAACGGGAGAAGCCCGGCCACAGCGCCAGACACTGGAAGCAGCCAATGATAAATGCCTGACGATACGTCATATCGTCCAGCCCTTCCGCGCGCGGCGTTTTTGGCTTCAGCACTTCCGCGGCGATCAGCAGGAAGCCGCCCACAACCAGCGCGTACATCACGTTAATCGGGTTAAACAGCGATTTGATGGCGTCGTGGAAAACCAGACCCAGCACCACCGCCGGGATCATCCCGAGCAGAATATGGATCAGCGACAGACGGCCTTTACTCATCCCTTCGTGCTGCGGCGGGCGGCCAAAATGGATACCGATCAGGCCAAACAGACGGCGCCAGAACATCACCACCACCGCCAGAATCGAACCCAGTTGGATAACCACTTCGAACGTTTTGGCGGTATCGCCTTCAAAGCCCAGCAGATGGCCAACGATAATCATATGGCCGGTACTGGAAACCGGTAAAAACTCCGTCAATCCTTCGACCACACCCAGTATTGCCGCCACCAGCAGCGAGTGCATATCGCTCATCTATAAACCCCTAAAAAAATATAAAAAAAACGGTCGCCCCAACGGCTACCGTGAAAGATACAGCTTTAAGACCGGTATAACCTAAAATGGTTTAGCTATTATGACGTTAAATCTTCCCTTTCAGATTTGTGCCACGCTCGATAATGACGCCCACGTTGGCCGCGCGCGCCACCGCGCCCGGTTTGCTCAGCTTGATGCGCACCCACGGTGAGTTGAATTTTTTCAGCAGCAATTCTGCGACTTCTTCCGCCACCCGTTCGACCAGCGCAAAACGTTGCCCTTCCACGTGGCCGATGACCGTTTCACTGATGTCGGCGTAGCTAAGACAGTCGTTCACGTCATCGCTTTTTGCCGACTTGCGGTTATCCCAGCCCATTTCGATATCGAACACCAGCTTCTGCTCGATGGTCTGTTCCCAGTCGTAAACACCAATAGTGGTGATTACCGAAAGTTGCTCTATAAATACAATATCCATCACGACCTGCCTGCTTTTTGGCTAAACCGGATACCACTTCCGGCGAATTATGCGTATTATCCACAGATGCTGAGAATACAGATACATTTTCAAAACGGAACAGCGTTATGAGTGCAATCGCGCCTGGAATGATCCTCCTCGCCTATCTTTGCGGCTCAATCTCCAGCGCCATTCTGGTCTGCCGCATCGCCGGGTTACCTGACCCGCGTGAAAGTGGTTCCGGGAATCCGGGAGCGACCAACGTACTACGAATTGGCGGCAAGGGAGCAGCCGTAGCGGTTTTGATTTTTGATGTTCTGAAAGGGATGCTACCCGTCTGGGGCGCGTATGCGCTGGGCGTCACGCCGTTCTGGCTGGGGCTCATTGCGATTGCTGCCTGTGTCGGCCACATCTGGCCCGTATTCTTCGGTTTTAAAGGTGGTAAAGGTGTGGCGACCGCCTTTGGTGCCATTGCGCCTATCGGCTGGGATTTAACCGGCGTGATGGCTGGCACCTGGCTGCTCACCATTCTGCTGAGCGGCTATTCGTCGCTGGGCGCGCTCGTCAGCGCGCTGATCGCCCCGTTCTACGTCTGGTGGTTCAAACCTCAGTTCACCTTCCCGGTATCGATGCTCTCCTGCCTTATCCTGCTGCGTCATCACGACAATATTCAGCGCCTGTGGCGTCGTCAGGAGACCAAAATCTGGACGAAGCTCAAGAGGAAGAAAAAAGACGCTCCGTAAGGTTAGTTATGCCTTATAGCCAAATGTGATTTTGGTCACCTTCTGCCTGTGGTAACTGTTAATGACACAACACAACCACATAAGAAGAAAATGGCAGAAATCACAGAAACAACTCCCCTTTCAGCGGCAGGAAAACGCTCCGATGGCGACATCCAGTGGGTGCGCAGCGCATCGGATGTTTCACGCCTCGTTAATGATGGTTCTCAGGGCCGGGCCAATGCTCGCATCGTGATCGGTATCGCGCTGGGCGGGATTTTCCTCGATGCCTACGATCTGGGCGCGCTGGCCTTCGGCATAAAAGATATCACCCGCGAATTTGACCTGACGCCCGCCGGTACCGGCATGGTGGCGTCCGCCATTACGTTTGGCGCGATTGTCGGGGCGCTGCTCGGCGGTTATCTCACGGATAAAATCGGGCGCTATCGCGTCTTTATGGCCGACATGCTCTTCTTCGTGGTGGCCGCCATCGCCTGTGCGCTGGCCCCGAACGAATATGTGCTGGCGGGTGCCCGCTTTGTCATGGGGCTTGGCGTCGGGATCGACCTTCCCGTGGCGATGGCATTTTTAAGCGAGTTCGCCAGGCTAAAAGGCCCCGGCAATAAGGCCTCCAGCGTCGCCATGTGGTGCCCCACCTGGTATGCCGCCATCAGTATCTCCTACCTGCTGGTGCTCTTCTTCTACGCCGTGCTGCCGGAAAGCCACAGCGACTGGCTGTGGCGCCTGATCCTTGGCTTCGGCGCGGTACCCGCGCTGGTGATTATCGCCATCCGCAGCCGCTATATGAGCGAATCGCCAGTCTGGGCGGCAAATCAGGGCAACCTGAAGGAGGCGGCGTCTATTTTGCGTCAATCGTATAACATCAATGCCCACGTGCCGCAGGATGCGCTCAGCCAGCCAGCTCCCGTCGTGAATAAAGCGAAATGGTCCAACTATCTGAACCTGTTCCGCGGCGTCTACTTACGCCGCACGACGCTCGCCACGCTGCTGTCCGTCGTCTCTTCGTTCGCCTATAACGCGGTGGCGTTTGGTCTGCCGGTGATCATCTCCAGCTTCTTCGTCCAGTCGATGCTGACCACCATCCTGATTTCTCTGGTGCTTAACCTGCTGTTTGCCTTCGTTGGCGGACTGCTGGCGGTACGCTACGTGCCGCGCTTCGGCGCCTGGCGGATGTCGCTGGCGGGTTACGCCTGCCAGATGGTCGCGCTGCTGGGCCTGGGGCTGATTGGTCGTCCGGAAGGCGCCACCGAAGGCGTGCTTGCCGTGGCAATGCTGGCGCTCTTCCTGTTCGGCCAGGGCTTCGGCCCGGGCGCGCATACCATGACGTTTGCCTCGCTGAGCTACCCGACCTCGCTGCGCGGCGTCGGCGTTGGCCTTAACCAGACGCTGATGCGCAGCAGCTCGACGCTGTCGCTGTTCCTGTTCCCGCTGCTGGTCGCCTCGCTGGATACCGCCGTGTTCTGGGTGATTGCGCTGGCGCCGTTTATCGGCCTGGCCTCGCTGCTGGCGATCCGCTGGGAGCCGTCGGGGTATGATGTGGATGCGGAGGATTACCGCTAGCCTTTCCTGCCGGGTGGCGCTGCGCTTACCCGGCCTACATTGCGCATTCTCTTGTAGGCCCGTGCAAGCGTAGCGCCGCCGGGCGATTATCAAAAGTTTGAAACCGGCTCATATGAGCCGTTTTTTTATCCATAAGCGACTCATATGACAGCCTTCAATTCTGCCAGGGCATACTGAAACGACCCCGATGATGCGCAGATGGATGCAGCATGTTAGCAGCTCAGGTCACTGATAATCTGTACAAAGGCTGGCAGGCGTCGCTTGCCCTGCAGTTTTGTCACACCCCTGAGAAAACCCTCCTGCACTCCGCTCATCACGTCGGGCCGCTTACCGTTCAGCGTCCGTTTTACCCTGAAGGCGTGACCTGTCACCTTTACCTGCTGCACCCGCCGGGCGGGGTTGTGGGCGGCGATACGCTGGACATTTCCGTTCGGCTGGACGCCAAAAGCCACACGCTTATCACCATGCCCGGCGCCAGCAAGTTCTATCGCAGCAGCGGCCCGCAGGCGCGTCTGAGCCAGCATTTTTATCTCGATGAGGGATCAACGCTGGAGTGGCTGCCGCAGGACACCATTATCTTCCCCGGGGCGAATGCCGCGCTGCGCTCCGTCTTCCACCTGAAGGCCTCCAGCACGCTGCTGGCGTGGGAGCTGTACTGTCTGGGACGACCGGTAATCAATGAGACCTTCAGCCACGGCACGCTGGAGAGCCGCCTTGAGGTGTGGGTGGATGACGAACCCCGCCTGATAGAGCGCCAGCACCTCGGCGACGGCGATCTCACGCCCGTTGCCGGACACCCGTGGATCGGCACGCTGCTGTTCTATCCGGCCAATGAAGAACATCTCGACACGGTGCGCGCGCTGCTCGCGCCTCTGGGCCATTTTGCGGGGGCAACGCTCACCGACGAGCTGCTGTCGGTGCGTTTTCTCTCCCACGACAACCTGATTTGCCAGCGGGTGATGCGCGATATCTGGCAGTCGCTTCGCCCGCTTCTCACCACCAAAACCGCCTGTTCGCCGCGTATCTGGCAGACATAAGAGAAACGTTATGGAACTGACCCCCAGAGAAAAAGACAAGCTGTTGCTGTTTACCGCCGCGCTGGTTGCCGAACGCCGCCTTGCGCGCGGGGTAAAGCTCAATTATCCGGAATCGGTCGCGCTGATCAGCGCCTTCATCATGGAAGGCGCGCGCGATGGCGAAACCGTCGCCTCGCTGATGGAGGCGGGCCGCCACGTCCTGACGCGCGACCAGGTGATGGAGGGCGTGCCGGAGATGATCCCGGACATTCAGGTGGAAGCCACCTTCCCGGACGGATCCAAGCTCGTCACCGTCCACAACCCGATCGTCTAAGGAGCGCGTGATGATCCCAGGCGAATACCAGATCCAGCCCGGCACGATTGCGATCAACGTCGGGCGCGAAACCCAAACCGTGATTGTCGAAAACCACGGCGACAGGCCGATCCAGGTCGGATCGCACTATCACTTTTACGAAGTCAACCCGGCGCTGAAGTTTAACCGTGAGGCGACCCGAGGCTACCGGTTAAACATCCTGGCCGGCACCGCCGTGCGCTTTGAGCCCGGCCAGAAGCGGGAAGTGACGCTGGTTCAGGTCTCGGGTGCGCAGCGCATTGTCGGCTTTCGCGGCGAGGTAATGGGCGAGGTGAAACATGGCTGAGATTTCGCGCCAGGCTTACGCCGATATGTTCGGCCCCACCACCGGCGATAAGGTGCGGCTGGCCGACAGCGAGCTGTGGATTGAAGTAGAAGATGATCTCACGATCTACGGCGAAGAGGTCAAGTTCGGCGGCGGGAAGGTGATCCGCGACGGTATGGGTCAGGGGCAGATGACCGCAGACGACTGCGTGGATCTGGTGCTGACCAACGCGCTGATCGTCGATCACTGGGGGATCGTGAAAGCCGATATTGGCGTCAAGAACGGGCGAATCTTTGCCGTCGGTAAAGCCGGGAACCCGGACATCCAGCCCGGTGTGACGATCCCGATTGGCGCGGCGACGGAAGTGATTGCCGCCGAAGGGAAGATCGTTACCGCTGGCGGGATCGACACCCACATTCACTGGATCTGCCCGCAGCAGGCGGAAGAGGCGCTGGTCTCCGGCGTCACCACCATGATCGGCGGCGGCACCGGTCCGGCGGCGGGCACCAACGCCACCACCTGTACGCCGGGGCCGTGGTATATCGCCCGCATGCTGCAGGCTGCCGATACGCTGCCGGTGAATATTGGCCTGCTCGGCAAGGGGAACGGCTCCAACCCGGCGGCCCTGCGCGAGCAGATCGCCGCGGGCGCCATCGGGCTGAAGATCCACGAAGACTGGGGCGCGACGCCTGCGGCGATCAACTGCTCGCTGGAGGTAGCCGAAGAGATGGACATTCAGGTGGCGCTGCACAGCGACACGCTGAACGAATCCGGGTTTGTCGAAGATACGCTGGCCGCCATTGGCGGGCGCACCATCCACACCTTCCACACCGAAGGGGCGGGCGGTGGCCACGCGCCGGATATCATCACCGCCTGCGCGCACCCGAATATTCTGCCCTCCTCCACCAACCCGACGCTGCCCTACACGGTCAATACCATCGACGAACATCTCGACATGCTGATGGTTTGCCATCACCTCGATCCGGATATCGCCGAGGACGTGGCGTTTGCCGAATCCCGCATTCGTCGGGAGACCATCGCCGCGGAAGACGTGCTGCACGATATCGGCGCGTTCTCGCTCACCTCGTCAGACTCCCAGGCCATGGGCCGCGTCGGGGAAGTGATTATCCGCACCTGGCAGGTCGCGCACCGCATGAAGGTCCAGCGCGGCGCGCTGCCGGAAGAGACCGGCGAGAACGACAACTTCCGCGTGAAGCGCTACGTCGCCAAATACACCATTAACCCGGCGCTAACCCACGGTATCGCCCATGAAGTGGGCTCGATTGAGGCGGGCAAGCTGGCAGATCTGGTTGTCTGGTCTCCGGCGTTCTTCGGCGTCAAGCCCGCCACCATCGTCAAGGGCGGGATGATCGCCTGCGCGCCGATGGGCGACATCAACGCTTCAATCCCCACGCCGCAGCCGGTGCATTACCGCCCGATGTTTGGATCGCTGGGCGCCGCGCGCCACGCCACACGGCTGACATTTATCTCGCAGGCCGCCAGTGCGAACGGCATCCCGCAGCAGCTCAACCTGCAGAGCGCCACCGCGGTGGTGAAAGGCTGCCGGACGGTGAAAAAGGCGGACATGATCCACAACGCTCTGCAACCGAACATCACCGTTGATTCGCAAACCTACGAGGTGCGCGTCGACGGCGAACTGATTACCAGCGAACCGGCTGACGTTCTGCCGATGGCGCAACGCTATTTCCTGTTTTGAGGAGTGATGATGATTTATCTGACCCAACGCCTGGACCACGCACACCCGACTACCGCCAGCGTCACGCTGCCGATTGACGTGCGGGTGAAAAGCCGCGCCCGCGTAGCGCTGAACGACGGCCGCGAAGCCGGGCTGATGCTGCCGCGCGGCCTGCTGCTGCGCGGGGGGGACCTGCTGACCACCGACGACGGCAGCGAAGTGATCGAAGTGATCGCCGCCCCGGAGTCGGTCTCCGTGGTGCGCTGCGCCGATCCGTTCCTGCTCGCCCGCGCCTGCTACCACCTGGGCAACCGCCACGTGCCGCTGCAGGTGATGCCCGGCGAGCTGCGCTATCACCACGATCACGTTCTCGACGATATGCTGCGCCAGTTTGGGCTGGAGGTGACCTACGCCAGCCTGCCGTTTGAACCGGAAGCGGGCGCGTATGCCAGCGATGCCCACAGCCATAGCCACGCTCACGCCCATTCACATTAAGGATCCATCATGCGCAAGTTACTCCCCCTGTTACTGCTGGCTTTTTCCGTTCCCGCGCTCGCGCATCCCGGCCACGGTGCCGACAGCTTTCAGGCCGGTTTTTTCCATCCGCTGACCGGGCTCGATCATCTCCTGATGCTAGCGGGCGCAGGCGTGCTCTCGGCACTGAGCGGCCGCAAGCTCCTGCTGCCGTTTGCCACCCTCGGGATGATGCTTGTCGGCGCCATCGCGGGCAGCCTGCTCGGCGGCTTTAGCGGCATGGAGATGCTGATTATCGCCTCGCTGGCGGTCAGCGGCGTGATGATGTTTAAGACTGAAAACCGTCTGCTGCTCGCGGTGCCTGCCCTGGCGATGTTCCACGGCTGGGCGCACGGCGTGGAGATGTCCGGCCATAGCTTCTGGCTGTTCACCAGCGGGTTTATGTTCGCCAGCGCAACGGTGCTGTGCGCCAGCTTTGCCGCTGGGCTGCTGCTGCGCCGTCACGACGGTCTGCGTAAAACCTTCGGCGGCGGGCTGATCGTCTCCGCCCTGCTGGCGCTGATGAGCTGATGGAGCACGCCCGCCAGTGGCTGCGCCTGATGCAGCTCTCCAGCAGCAGCCTGCCGGTCGGGTCGTTTACCTGGTCGCAGGGGCTGGAGTGGGCCGTGGAGGCGGGCTGGGTCGCGAACGTCGACGCCTTTAAACGCTGGCAGATCCAGCAGATGGAGCAGAGTTTTTTCTGCGTCGATCTGCCGCTGTTTCACCGTCTCTGCCAGGCCTGCAATCGGAACGACCTGGCGACGGCCAGACGCTGGACGGCATACCTGCTCGCCTGTCGGGAAACGCGCGAACTGCGCGAAGAAGAACGCAACCGCGGAGCGGCCTTTACGCGTCTCATCAAAAGCTGGGAGCCGGACTGCCCGGCAGAATGGCTGGCGCTGTGCAGGCAAAGCCAGCTTTGCGGCATGGCGTGGCTCGGCGTGCGATGGGGCATTGACGTGCGCGAGCTGGCGCTGAGCCTCGGTTACAGCTGGATTGAGAGCGCGGTCATGGCAGGCGTCAAGCTGGTGCCGTTTGGGCAGCAGGCCGCGCAGCAGCTGATTATCGAACTGAGCGACCATTTTGCTGCCGGGCTTGAACAGGCCTTTTTACGTCGCGACGACGCGCTGGGAGCAGCTACGCCGCTGTCCGCCATCGCCTCCGCGCGCCACGAAACCCAATATTCACGACTATTCCGTTCCTGAGGAGTCAACATGGCTGATTACAAACATCCCCTGCGCGTGGGCGTGGGTGGCCCGGTAGGGTCGGGCAAAACCGCGCTGCTGGAAGCGCTCTGCAAGGCAATGCGCGACACGTATCACCTGGCGGTGGTGACCAACGATATCTACACCAAAGAGGATCAGCGCATCCTGACCGAGGCGGGCGCGCTGGCGCCGGAGCGCATCGTGGGCGTGGAGACCGGCGGCTGCCCGCATACCGCTATCCGCGAAGACGCCTCGATGAACCTGGCGGCGGTGGAAGCGCTCAGCGAGAAGTTCGGCAATCTGGATCTAATCTTCGTGGAAAGCGGCGGGGACAACCTGAGCGCGACCTTCAGCCCGGAGCTGGCGGATCTGACCATCTACGTGATTGACGTGGCCGAAGGGGAAAAAATTCCGCGCAAGGGCGGGCCGGGGATCACCAAGTCCGATTTTCTGGTGATTAACAAAACCGATCTCGCGCCGTACGTGGGGGCGTCGCTGGAGGTGATGGAGCGCGACACCAACCGCATGCGCGGCGAGCGTCCATGGACCTTTACCAACCTGAAAGCGGGAGACGGTCTGGGAACGATCATTGCGTTTCTGGAAGAGAAAGGGATGCTGCGGGTGTAGTGCGGGTTATTGCCGGGTGGCGGCTTCGCCTGACCCGGCCTACGGTTTTGTAGGCCCGGTAAGCGCAGCGCCACCGGGCAAAAAAACTCACGCCTCAGGCAGTTCCGCCAGCGGCCAGCGCGGACGCACGGACACGCTCAGGTCAGACGTTGCACCAGCGTTCAGGCGCACCATACCGGCGTAGGCAATCATCGCCCCGTTATCGGTACAGAATTCCGGACGGGCGTAGAACACTTCCCCACGACGCTTTTGCATCATCTCGGCGAGCTTCGCGCGCAGCGTGCGGTTGGCGCTGACGCCGCCCGCCATCACCAGACGCTTGAAGCCGGTCTGATCCAGCGCGCGCTTGCACTTGATCATCAGCGTATCCACCACCGCATCTTCAAACGCGCGGGCGATATCGGCGCGGGTCTGCTCGCTGTCGTCGTTATTGCGGATGGTGTTGGCCGCGAAGGTTTTCAGCCCGGAGAAGCTGAAGTCCAGCCCCGGACGGTCGGTCATCGGACGCGGGAAGACAAAGCGCCCTTCCGTTCCCTGCGCCGCCATTTTGGACAGCATCGGGCCGCCTGGGTAATCCAGCCCCAGCAGCTTGGCGGTTTTGTCGAACGCTTCACCGGCAGCGTCGTCGATTGACTCGCCCAGCAGCTCGTACTTGCCAATCCCCGTTACGCTGATCAGCTGGGTATGTCCACCGGAGACCAGCAGTGCCACAAACGGGAATTCAGGCGGATTCTCTTCCAGCATCGGCGCCAGAAGGTGCCCTTCCATATGGTGAACCGGGATGGCCGGCACGTCCCACGCGAAGGCCAGCGAACGGCCAACCGTCGCGCCGACCAGCAGCGCGCCGACCAGGCCCGGACCCGCGGTGTAGGCCACGGCATCAATATCGGTTGAGCTCAACCCGGCCTCTTTCAGCGCTGCCTGAATCAGGGGAACCGTTTTACGCACATGGTCACGAGAGGCCAGTTCAGGCACGACGCCGCCGTAGTCAGCGTGCAATTTCACCTGACTATACAGTTGGTTGGCCAGAAGCCCTTGTTCGTCGTCGTAAATGGCGATGCCGGTTTCATCGCAGGATGTTTCAATACCCAGTACACGCATGACTTGTTTTACCTCGTTTCAATACCGCGCAGTGTAGGGTCAATGACCCGACTTGTAAAACTTTGTTCGCCCCTGGAAGAAGGCTCGTGTATACTCCTCACCCTTATTAAAGTCCCTTTCAAAATCGCATCGGTGCTTTACAAAGCAGCAGCATTTGCAGTAAAATTCCGCACCATTTTGAAATAAGCTGGCGTTGATGCCAGCGGCAAACCGAATTTATTAAAGGTGAGAGTTACATGCCGGTAATTAAAGTACGTGAAAACGAGCCGTTCGACGTAGCACTGCGTCGCTTCAAACGTTCATGCGAGAAAGCAGGTGTTCTGGCTGAAGTTCGTCGTCGTGAGTTTTATGAAAAACCAACGACCGAACGTAAGCGCGCTAAAGCTTCCGCTGTGAAACGTCACGCGAAGAAACTGGCTCGCGAAAACGCACGCCGTACTCGTCTGTACTAATTGGTTGAGGGCCTCAGCCCTCAATTGACAGACAGAGTAGTAGTCGTAAGGCCGTGCTTCCGGAAGGAATGCGCGGCTTGTTTTCGTTTATAAGTCGCTTAAATTTTGGGGCATATGGCCGGAAGAATCCCACGCGTTTTCATCAATGACCTGCTCGCCAGAACCGACATCGTCGATCTCATCGACGCGCGGGTAAAGCTGAAGAAGCAGGGCAAGAATTACCATGCGTGCTGTCCGTTCCATAACGAAAAAACCCCCTCCTTCACCGTAAACGGTGAAAAGCAGTTTTACCATTGCTTCGGCTGTGGTGCTCACGGTAATGCCGTCGATTTTTTAATGAACTACGACAAGCTCGAGTTCGTTGAAACCGTCGAAGAGCTGGCGGCAATGCATAACCTTGAAGTGCCGTATGAAGCTGGCAGTGGGCCAAGTCAGATCGAGCGCCATCAACGGCAAACGCTGTATCAACTGATGGATGGCCTGAATTCGTTTTACCAACAGTCTCTTAAGCACTCTGCGGCTGAACCTGCGCGTCAGTATCTGAACAAGCGCGGACTGAGCGACGAGGTCATTGCGCGTTTCGCTATTGGCTACGCCCCGCCCGGCTGGGACAACGTGTTAAAGCGTTTTGGCGGCAATAGCGAAGATCGTAAGTCTCTCATCGATGCAGGCATGCTGGTCACCAACGACCAGGGACGAAGCTACGACCGCTTCCGCGAACGGGTAATGTTCCCAATCCGCGACAAGCGAGGCCGGGTAATTGGTTTTGGTGGTCGCGTGCTGGGTGATGCCCTGCCGAAGTACCTCAACTCCCCGGAAACCGATATTTTCCATAAGGGCCGCCAGCTTTACGGCCTTTATGAGGCGCAGCAGGATAACGCGGAACCTCCGCGTCTTCTGGTCGTCGAAGGCTATATGGACGTCGTTGCGCTGGCGCAGTACGACATTAACTACGCGGTTGCGTCGTTAGGAACGTCCACGACGGCGGATCACATCCAGCTGCTGTTCCGCGTGACCAACAACGTGATTTGTTGTTACGACGGAGACCGCGCCGGACGCGATGCCGCCTGGCGCGCGCTGGAAACCGCGCTACCCTATATGACCGACGGGCGTCAGTTGCGCTTTATGTTCCTGCCCGACGGTGAAGACCCGGATACGCTGGTGCGTAAAGAGGGCAAAGCGGCGTTTGAAGCGCGGATGGAGCAGGCTCAGCCGCTCTCCACGTTTTTGTTTAACAGCCTGATGCCGCAGGTTGATTTGAGTACCCCTGACGGGCGCGCGCAGCTCAGCACGCTGGCGCTGCCGTTAATCAGTCAGGTGCCCGGCGAAACGCTGCGCATCTACCTGCGTCAGGAGCTAGGCAACAAGCTCGGCATTCTGGATGACAGCCAGCTTGAACGTTTAATGCCTAAACAGGCTGAAAACGGTGCGGTTCGCCCCGCGCCTCAGCTAAAACGCACAACCATGCGTATACTGATAGGGTTACTGGTACAAAACCCCGAGCTGGCGCCACAGGTGCCGTCGCTGGCGGGTTTGAACCACGAAAAATTGCCCGGGCTTGGCTTATTTTCAGAACTGGTTAACACGTGTTTGTCTCAGCCAGGTCTGACCACCGGACAACTTTTAGAGCATTATCGCGGCACAAAAGAGGCCGCTACCCTTGAAAAATTGTCGATGTGGGACGATATAGCAGATAAGGACATTGCAGAAAAAACGTTCACCGACTCACTCAACCATATGTTTGATTCGATGCTTGAGCTGCGCCAGGAAGAGTTGATAGCTCGCGAGCGCACACACGGTTTGAGCAGCGAAGAACGCCGGGAGCTCTGGATGATTAACCAGGAACTGGCGAAGAAATAAATAAATTTAACGGCTTAAGTGCCGAATATCGATCGGGAAGCCCCCGGCAGCCGCACTGAGAGGCAGCGGCAAAAATATAAGTACGCCCTCGCTTTAAAGGTTGGCAGCCCCATCGCCGACACCAATCAAACGAATTAAGTGTGGATACCGTCTTATGGAGCAAAACCCGCAGTCACAGCTGAAACTTCTTGTCCAACGTGGTAAGGAGCAAGGCTATCTGACCTATGCCGAGGTCAATGACCATCTGCCGGAAGATATCGTCGATTCAGATCAAATCGAAGACATCATCCAAATGATCAATGACATGGGCATTCAGGTGATGGAAGAAGCACCGGATGCCGATGATCTGTTGCTGGCTGAAACCTCCAACAACACTGACGAAGATGCGGAAGAAGCTGCTGCACAGGTACTGTCCAGCGTGGAATCTGAAATCGGGCGTACCACTGACCCGGTCCGCATGTACATGCGCGAAATGGGTACCGTTGAACTGTTGACCCGCGAAGGCGAAATTGACATCGCAAAACGCATCGAAGACGGGATCAACCAGGTTCAGTGCTCTGTTGCTGAGTACCCGGAAGCGATCACCTATCTGCTGGAGCAGTACGATCGCGTTGAAGCGGAAGAAGCGCGCCTGTCTGACCTGATCACCGGTTTTGTCGACCCGAACGCTGAAGAAGATATGGCACCTACCGCCACTCACGTCGGTTCTGAACTGTCTCAGGAAGAGATGGATGATGACGAAGACGAAGATGAGGAAGAGAGCGACGACGACAGCGCCGATGATGACAACAGCATCGACCCGGAACTGGCGCGCGAGAAGTTTGCCGAGCTGCGTACTCAGTACGAAGTGACGCGTGATACCATCAAAGCGAAAGGCCGCAGCCACGCAGCCGCTCAGGAAGAGATCCTGAAACTGTCTGAAGTGTTCAAACAGTTCCGCCTGGTGCCAAAACAGTTCGACTACCTGGTGAACAGCATGCGCGTGATGATGGATCGCGTACGTACCCAGGAACGCATCATCATGAAGCTGTGCGTTGAGCAGTGCAAAATGCCGAAGAAGAACTTCATCACCCTCTTCACCGGCAACGAAACCAGCGAAACCTGGTTCAACGCGGCTATTGCGATGAACAAGCCGTGGTCTGAAAAACTGCACGACGTGAAAGAAGACGTGTATCGCGGCCTGCAGAAGCTGCAGCAGATTGAAGAAGAGACCGGCCTGACCATCGAGCAGGTTAAAGATATCAACCGTCGCATGTCCATCGGTGAAGCGAAAGCCCGCCGTGCGAAGAAAGAGATGGTTGAAGCGAACCTGCGTCTGGTTATCTCTATCGCCAAGAAATACACCAACCGCGGTCTGCAGTTCCTGGATCTGATACAGGAAGGCAACATCGGTCTGATGAAAGCGGTAGACAAGTTTGAATACCGTCGTGGTTACAAGTTCTCCACCTACGCAACCTGGTGGATCCGTCAGGCTATCACCCGCTCTATCGCGGATCAGGCGCGCACCATCCGTATTCCGGTGCATATGATTGAGACCATCAACAAGCTCAACCGTATTTCCCGCCAGATGCTGCAGGAGATGGGTCGCGAGCCGACGCCGGAAGAGCTGGCCGAGCGCATGCTGATGCCGGAAGACAAGATCCGTAAAGTGCTGAAGATCGCCAAAGAGCCAATCTCCATGGAAACACCAATTGGTGATGATGAAGATTCGCATCTGGGTGATTTCATCGAGGATACCACCCTCGAGCTGCCGCTTGACTCTGCCACCACCGAGAGCCTGCGTGCCGCAACGCACGATGTTCTGGCTGGCCTGACCGCCCGTGAAGCGAAAGTGCTGCGTATGCGTTTCGGTATCGATATGAACACCGACCACACGCTGGAAGAAGTGGGTAAACAGTTCGACGTTACCCGCGAACGTATCCGTCAGATCGAAGCGAAGGCGCTGCGTAAGCTGCGTCACCCAAGCCGCTCTGAAGTGCTGCGTAGCTTCCTGGACGACTAACCCAGATAAACAGCAAAAAGCTCCCAATCGGGAGCTTTTTTTTTGTTTATTCCCTCTCCCTGTGGGTGAGGGCATCAGGCCGCAGAGGAGCTAAAGCCCCCGCACCATCAGCGCCTCATCCAGCTCCCGATACGCCTCTACCAGCTTGTCCAGCGTCGCCCTGTTGAGCCCGCTCGGGTTCGGCAACACCCACACCTGCGTAACGCCAATCATGATGCTCTGCTTACCCCACTTAGCCCCGCGCTGGCTGAATGCCTGCTCGTAGGCCTGCTTGCCGAGGATCGCCAGTGCGGCCGGCTGGTAGTCTTCAATCTTCTTCACCAGCTCCCGCCCGCCGCTGCGCAGTTCATGCAGGTTGACCTCGCTTGCCTGAACCGTCGGCCGCTCGACCAGCATGGTAATTCCGCAGCGCGTATCCAGCAGGTGCTGCTCCTCTTCGGGCTTGAGTAACCTGTCGGTAAACCCGGCCTGGTAGATCACCTTCCAGAAGCGATTGCCCGGATGGGCAAAGTGAAAACCGGTGTGCGCCGAGGACTTGCCCGGGTTGATTCCGCAGAACACCACCCGCAGGCCAGGGGCCAGAATGTCGTTGATCATCTTTACTCCCGCTGATACATCGTTATGGAAGTATAAAGGATTGATAATGCGTTGTTTATAAAAACAGCAGGCAGGTGTGAATGGCTGGATTGCTGCGGGGAGTTACTTTATAATTCACCGCCACGGCCCCTTAGCTCAGTGGTTAGAGCAGGCGACTCATAATCGCTTGGTCGCTGGTTCAAGTCCAGCAGGGGCCACCAAATTTTATCAGTACATACATATAGTTAGGCCACTCACGCGAGTGGCCTTTTTGTTTATTTAAATCCCGTTGGCAGCGAAATGGCAGCAGGAGTTCCATAAAAAAACCCGCCAGCAGCGGGCCAGTACGAAAGTTGTTGATGCAACCCCTCCGGATGCAGAGGTTATGATGCGCGGGGGCAACATCCTTGTACTCCAGCGCATTCCTGGACACACTGATATTAAGGTAACGATGCGCTACGCTTACTTTGCACCTGACCACCTGAACGAAGCGACATTGCTCACCCCACCAACAATTTTATAAAGCATTGTTTTTATAAGACAATATATGGAATGGGATACATTATTAGTATTGATCTGTGTACTTCTTTGCGGATTGTGGATGATTTTTCATTCAGCAAAAGCTCTTAGAAGTGGGGTCTTCGTCGGTTGGTATAAAGGCACATATGAAAACTACTACATCTACCGATCCGAAACACCTATCTACTTCTACTGGTATAACACTGTGTTTTCGCTGTTCGGCTCCTTTATGATTGGTTTAGCCCTTTACCTATTGAATGGCGATTATCATTTTTTATAGGCATCGTTGGCAGCAAAATGGCAGCAGACCTATTCACTATGCTTTCATATTTGACATTATTCGATGCAAAAACCCATAAAAAAACAAACTAACTTATTGTTTTATAAATCTTCAAAATGGAGCTCAGAATCGACAGGTCGCGGGTTCTAGTCCAGCAGGGGATACCAAATTTAAGCTGTAGAATCTGAATCGCCACGGATAATCTAGACACTTCTGAGCCGTTGATAATATAGGTTTTCATATTCAGCCGGTGGCATCTGCTCGCTCGAACCATGCCGACGCTTACTGTTATAAAACATTTCGATATAATCAAAAATATCGCTTCTGGCTTCGTCTCTCGTTCCGTAGATCCTTTTCTTAATCCGTTCGCGTTTCAGTAGCTGGAAAAAGCTTTCCGCAACCGCGTTGTCGTGGCAGTTACCGCGACGACTCATGCTGCCTTCCAGACCGTGTGATTTCAGGAACGACTGCCACTCATGGCTCGTGTACTGACTACCCTGATCAGAGTGAACCAGTACCTGCTTTTGAGGATTACGCCTCCACACCGCCATAAGTAAGGCGTTCAGGACAATCTCTTTTGTCATGCGGGGTTGCATTGACCAGCCGATAACTTTTCGGGAGAACAGGTCAACCACCACGGCCAGATACAGCCAGCCTTCGTGGGTTCGGATGTAGGTTATGTCCGTCACCCAACGCTCATCCGGTGAGTCCGGATTGAACTGCCGCTGGAGCCTGTTGGGTGTCACGATACTGGCTTCGCCTTTACGTGCTCTTGGGCTACGGTACCCAACCTGAGCTTTTATTCCGGCACGCTTCATCAGCCGCCAGACCCGGTTCACTCCGCACTGCTGTCCGGTATCACGCAGATCGAGATGGATCTTGCGATAACCATAGACGCAGCCAGACTCAAGCCAGAACTGTTTGATTTGCCCGGTCAGCATCTGATCTGTCTGGTGACGCTGCGAATGTGGCTGCTGAAGCCAGAAATAAAATCCACTCGGATGGACATCCAGAACCCGACAGAGCAAACGAACAGGCCAGCAACGGCTGTTGTCGCGGATAAAGGCGTACCTCAGTCGGACAGCTTTGCGAAGTACGCCGCTGTAGATTCAATCTGTCAATGCAACACCCCTTTCAATTATCTCTTTCGGTGTTTTGAACTTCAGTGTCTTTCTCGGTCTGTTGTTTAGCTGAGCAGCAACCAGATCTAGT
>NZ_VDAF01000016.1:0-142029 GCF_019584525.1 Enterobacter sp. EC_50
ACCTGACCCCATGCCGAACTCAGAAGTGAAACGCCGTAGCGCCGATGGTAGTGTGGGGTCTCCCCATGTGAGAGTAGGGAACTGCCAGGCATCAAACAAGAAGAACCCCGTACCGAAAGGTGCGGGGTTTTTTGCTTTTGTTTTTCTTCCTCTCCCTCTCCCTGAAACTTTCTCACCTTCGCCTTGCAGACTCGACATTCCGATCATTTCTGGGTATCGTTAGCTGTCTGGATGTCTAAACGTTTATACGTATGCTGTGAGGATATAAAGCTATGCCGATTCGGGTGCAGGACGAGCTACCAGCCGTCAATTTCTTGCGTGAAGAAAATGTCTTTGTGATGACGACTTCACGTGCGACAGGTCAGGAAATTCGCCCGCTGAAGGTGCTTATTCTCAATCTGATGCCCAAAAAGATCGAAACAGAAAACCAGTTCCTGCGTCTGCTGTCGAACTCCCCGCTGCAGGTTGATATTCAGCTGCTGCGGATCGACGCCCGTGAGTCTCGCAATACGCCTTCTGAGCACCTGAACAACTTCTACTGCAACTTTGATGACATTCAGGGTGAAAACTTCGACGGACTGATTGTGACCGGCGCGCCGCTGGGCCTGGTGGAATTTAACGATGTCGCTTACTGGCCGCAGATCAAACAGGTGCTGGAATGGGCAAAAGATCACGTCACGTCCACGCTGTTTGTCTGTTGGGCGGTACAAGCTGCACTGAATATTCTGTATGGCATCCCCAAGCAAACCCGCACTGAAAAGCTCTCCGGCGTATATGAACACCATATTCTCCATCCCCATGCGTTGCTGACGCGCGGGTTTGATGATTCTTTCCTGGCCCCGCATTCTCGCTACGCTGACTTCCCGGCCCAGCTGATTCGTGATTACACCGATCTGGAGATCCTGGCCGAAACGGAAGATGGGGACGCTTACCTGTTTGCCAGTAAAGATAAGCGCATTGCCTTTGTGACCGGACATCCTGAGTACGATCCGCACACCCTGGCGTCAGAGTATTTCCGTGATGTTGAAGCGGGTCTTAACCCGGATGTCCCTTACAACTATTTCCCGAAAGACGATCCGCAAAACAAACCGAGAGCGACCTGGCGCAGCCACGGGAATTTGCTTTTTACTAACTGGCTCAACTATTACGTCTACCAGATAACACCATACGATCTGCGTCACATGAACCCGACGCTGGAGTAATCGTCTGCACTAAACGATCCTAAAGCGTTTCAGCTATTCAAATCAGGCACCTTCGGGTGCCTTTTTTATTTCCGAAATGTCACTCAACATTCTTTAAAACTTTAATTTCAATAAAATCAATCAATTAATAGCAATTTATAATTAAAATGGAAATTGTTTTTGATTTTAGAAAAAATAGAGATAGTCTTAATCCTGCTGAGCGAAAACTACCCAACGATCTTTCGTTCGCGTCGGGAGCGTGATTTTGGATCTTTGATGAGGAGCAGAGTAATGACTCAACAGGCAACGACGGTCGATGAACTGGCCTTTACCCAGCCGTATGGCGAGCAAGAACAGCAAGTATTAACGGCAGAAGCGGTAGAATTTCTGACTGAACTGGTGACCCGCTTTACGCCGCAGCGCAATAAGCTGCTGGCGGCACGTATTCATCAGCAGCAGGAAATTGATAAC
This sequence comes from Enterobacter sp. EC_50, assembly GCF_019584525.1. NCBI lineage: Bacteria > Pseudomonadati > Pseudomonadota > Gammaproteobacteria > Enterobacterales > Enterobacteriaceae > Enterobacter > Enterobacter sp. EC_50. The sequence goes on from NZ_VDAF01000016.1 coordinate 1,653, forward strand.
GGCAAGTTGCCTGGTTTTATTTCGGAAACTGCTTCCATTCGTCGTAGCGAGTGGAAAATCCGCGGCATCCCTGAAGATTTACAGGATCGTCGCGTTGAGATCACCGGTCCGGTAGAACGCAAAATGGTGATCAACGCCATGAACGCGAACGTTAAAGTCTTTATGGCCGATTTTGAAGACTCGCTGGCACCGGACTGGCGTAAGGTCATCGAGGGGCAAATCAACCTGCGCGACGCCGTAAACGGCACCATCAGCTATACCAATGAAGCCGGCAAAATATACCAGCTCAAACCGAACCCGGCGGTGCTGATCTGTCGCGTGCGCGGCCTGCACCTGCCCGAAAAACATGTCACCTGGCGTGGAGAAGCCATTCCAGGAAGCCTGTTTGATTTTGCACTCTATTTCTTCCACAACTACAAAGCCCTGCTGGCGAAAGGCAGCGGCCCGTATTTCTACCTGCCTAAAACGCAGGCCTGGCAGGAAGCAGCCTGGTGGAGCGAGGTCTTCAGCTATGCGGAAGATCGTTTCAACCTGCCGCGCGGCACCATCAAAGCCACCCTGCTGATTGAAACGCTGCCCGCCGTATTCCAGATGCATGAAATCCTGCATGCGCTGCGCGACCACATTGTCGGTCTGAACTGTGGACGCTGGGACTATATTTTCAGCTACATCAAAACCCTGAAAAATTATCCCGATCGCGTGCTCCCCGATCGTCAGGTTGTCACCATGGACAAACCGTTCCTGAGCGCCTATTCGCGTCTGCTGATCAAAACCTGCCACAAGCGCGGTGCCTTTGCGATGGGCGGCATGGCAGCCTTTATCCCGAGCAAAGACGCAGAGCGCAACAATCAGGTGCTCAACAAGGTGAAAGCCGACAAAGAGCTTGAAGCACGTAACGGCCACGACGGGACGTGGATCGCCCATCCGGGTTTGGCCGATACGGCGATGGAGGTCTTTAACCGCGTGCTCGGCGACAACAAAAACCAGCTGTTTGTCACCCGTGAAGACGATGCACCAATCGCAGAAGAACAGCTGCTGGCGCCGTGCGCGGGCGAACGGACGGAAGAGGGCATGCGGGCCAATATCCGCGTTGCGGTGCAGTACATCGAAGCGTGGATCTCCGGCAACGGCTGCGTGCCGATCTACGGTCTGATGGAAGATGCTGCGACGGCGGAGATCTCACGTACCTCTATCTGGCAGTGGATCCACCATCAAAAAACGCTTAGCAACGGCAAACCGGTGACCAAGACCCTGTTCCGCCAGATGCTGGCCGAAGAGATGCGGGTGATCCAGGACGAGCTGGGCGAACACCGCTTCAGCAGCGGGCGTTTTGACGACGCTGCGCGCCTGATGGAGCAAATCACCACATCAGATGACTTAATCGACTTCCTGACCCTGCCGGGCTACCGCTTCCTGGCGTAACTCACCACATAACAATATGGAGCATCTGCACATGAAAACCCGTACCCAACAAATCGAAGAATTAAAGAATGAGTGGACACAACCTCGCTGGGAAGGCATCCGCCGTCCGTACAGCGCGGAAGACGTGGTGAAATTACGCGGCTCGGTCAATCCGGAATGTACGCTGGCGCAAAATGGCGCCGCGAAAATGTGGAAGCTGCTGCACGGTGGCTCTAAAAAGGGCTACATCAACAGCCTCGGTGCGCTGACCGGCGGTCAGGCGCTGCAGCAGGCGAAGGCCGGTATTGAGGCTATCTACCTCTCCGGCTGGCAGGTCGCGGCGGACGCCAACCTGGCCTCCAGCATGTACCCGGATCAGTCGCTCTATCCGGCTAACTCCGTGCCGTCGGTCGTGGATCGGATCAACAACACCTTCCGTCGTGCGGATCAGATCCAGTGGGCGGCGGGCATCGAACCTAACGATCCGCGCTTTATTGACTATTTCCTGCCGATCGTTGCAGATGCGGAAGCGGGCTTCGGCGGCGTGCTGAACGCCTTTGAGCTGATGAAATCGATGATTGAGGCCGGTGCAGCGGCCGTTCACTTCGAAGATCAGCTGGCGTCAGTGAAGAAATGCGGACATATGGGCGGTAAGGTGCTGGTTCCTACACAGGAAGCGGTTCAGAAGCTGGTTGCCGCGCGTCTGGCTGCTGACGTGCTCGGCGTGCCGACGCTGGTCATTGCCCGTACCGATGCGGACGCGGCTGACCTGATCACCTCTGACTGCGATCCGTACGACAGCGAGTTCATCACCGGCGAGCGCACCAGCGAAGGGTTCTATCGTACCCATGCGGGTATTGAGCAGGCGATCAGCCGCGGTCTGGCGTACGCGCCCTACGCGGACCTGGTCTGGTGTGAAACCTCTACGCCGGATCTGGCGCTGGCAAAACGCTTTGCCGACGCCATTCATGCGAAGTACCCGGGCAAGCTGCTGGCCTACAACTGCTCGCCGTCCTTCAACTGGCAGAAAAAGCTGGATGACAAAACCATCGCCAGCTTCCAGCAGCAGCTGTCCGACATGGGCTACAAATACCAGTTCATTACGCTGGCAGGCATCCACAGCATGTGGTTCAACATGTTCGACCTGGCGCACGCCTATGCGCAGGGTGAGGGCATGAAGCACTACGTTGAGAAGGTGCAGCAGCCGGAATTTGCGGCAGGCAAAGACGGTTACACCTTCGTGTCTCACCAGCAGGAGGTGGGCACCGGCTACTTTGATAATGTGACCACGATTATTCAGGGCGGCACCTCCTCCGTCACCGCCTTAACGGGTTCAACGGAAGAAGCACAGTTCTAATCTTTTCCCCCTCTCCCCCCTGGGGAGAGGGTTGGTGGTGAGGGGGAATATATGTCGCGTGGCCTGGAATTACTGATTGCCCAAACTATTTTGCAGGGCTTCGATGCCCAGTATGGTCGTTTTCTGGAAGTAACCTCCGGCGCCCAGCAGCGCTTTGAGCATGCAGACTGGCATGCGGTTCAGCAGGCCATGAAGCAGCGTATCCATCTCTACGATCACCATGTGGGTCTGGTGGTGGAGCAGCTGCGCTGTATTACCGACGGTAAAAGTCCGGACGCGGAATTTTTACTGCGCGTGAAGGAGCACTACACCCATCTGTTACCCGACTACCCGCGCTTCGAGATTGCGGAGAGCTTTTTCAACTCCGTCTATTGCCGGTTATTTGACCACCGCTCATTATCTCCTGAGCGGTTATTTATCTTCAGCTCCCAGCCTGAACGGCGCTTTCGTACCATTCCGCGTCCGCTGGCGAAAGATTTCTTTCCCGAGCACGGATGGGAAAAGCTCCTGCACCGCGTGCTGACGGATTTGCCGCTGCGTCTGCCCTGGGAGAATAAAGCCCGGGATATCGGGTATATCCACGCCCATCTCAAAGAAGCATTCGGCGCGGAGGTGCTCAGCCACAGCCATTTGCAGGTGGCCAACGAGCTTTTCTACCGCAATAAAGCCGCCTGGCTGGTGGGCAAACTGGTTACGCCGACGGCCATCGTGCCCTTTCTGCTACCGATCCATCGTACCGACGACGGGGAACTGTTTGTCGATACCTGCCTGACCACCAGCGCCGAGGCCAGCATCGTGTTTGGCTTCGCCCGCTCCTATTTTATGGTCTATGCACCGTTACCTGCCGCGCTGGTGGAATGGCTGCGCGAGATCCTGCCGGGCAAAACCACCGCCGAGCTGTATATGGCTATTGGCTGCCAGAAGCACGCTAAAACGGAAAGCTACCGGGAATACCTGCGCTATGTCACCACGGCCGATGAGCAGTTTATCGAAGCGCCCGGCATTCGCGGCATGGTGATGCTGGTTTTTACGCTGCCGGGCTTCGACCGGGTCTTTAAGGTGATTAAGGACAGATTCGCGCCGCAGAAAGAGATGACCGCCGCGCACGTCCGCGCCTGCTACCAGCTGGTTAAAGAGCACGACCGCGTCGGGCGCATGGCGGATACTCAGGAATTCGAAAACTTTGTGCTGGATAAGCAGCAGATCGATCCGGCACTCATGGCACTTTTACTGCAGGAAGCGCCCGCCAAAATCACCGATCTTGGCGACAAAATCGCGATCAGCCATCTCTACATTGAACGACGCATGGTGCCGCTGAATATCTGGCTGGAGCAGTCCGACGGTCAGGCTTTAAGAGATGCGATTGAAGAGTACGGCAACGCGATTCGCCAGCTTGCCGCCGCCAATATCTTCCCGGGCGATATGCTGTTCAAAAACTTCGGCGTCACCCGTCACGGACGGGTAGTGTTCTACGATTACGACGAAATTTGCTACATGACCGAGGTGAACTTCCGCGATATCCCACCGCCCCGCTACCCGGAAGATGAGCTTTCCAGCGAGCCGTGGTACAGCGTTTCGCCGGGCGATGTGTTTCCCGAAGAGTTTCGCCACTGGCTCTGCGCCGATCCGCGCATCGGGCCGCTATTCGAAGAGATGCATGCCGATCTGTTCCGCGCCAGCTACTGGCGGGGACTGCAAACGCGGATCAAAAACGGGCACGTGGAAGATGTGTACGCTTACCGCCGTAAGCAGCGGTTTTGCATCCGGTTTTCAGAGGGCATCATGTAGGCCGGGTAAGGCGAAGCCGCCACCCGGCAATGCATGCTTAACGAATCCCACCGTACGCCAGCGTGACCTCTTTCGCCGCCTTAATCACCAGCGCACCCAACTCAGTGACCCGATCGTCGGTCATACGTGAAATCGGCCCGGAAATAGAGATGGCGGCAAACGGCTCGCGGTGCTCGTCAAAAATGCAGGCTGCGATACAGCGCAGGCCGAGGGCGTGCTCCTCGTCGTCAAACGAATAGCCGCGCTTGCGGGTCAGGGCCAGGTCTTCTTTCAGATGCACCGGCGAAACCAGCGTGGCGTGGGTATAAGCATGCAGTCCTTTACGGTGCAGCAGCCCCGTCACCTGCTCCTCGGTCAGCTGCGAGAGGAACGCTTTACCCGCCCCTGAGGCATGCATCGGCAGCTTGCCGCCAATCGGCGCGGACATGCGCATCAGCTGCGTGCATTGCACCTGGTCGATGATAATCGCCTGATGGTCGCTCTGGTCGAGCACGGCCAGATTCACGGTCTCGCCCGACTCTTCCATCAATTTGCGCAGAATCGGGTGCACAATCGCCAGCAGGTTACGGCTCTGCAGGAAGCTGCTGCCCACGATAAACGCATGCGCGCCCACCGCCCAGTGCCCCAGCTCGCCTACCTGGCGGACAAAGCCCAGCTGCTGCATGGTGGTCAGCAGGCGGTGCGTCGTGGAGTTCGGCAGGCCAGCCTGCTGGGCCAGCTCCGTCAGGGCCACGCTGCTGTGCGACTCGGCTATCCACTCCAGCAGCTTCAGACCGCGCGTGAGCGATTGAACCTGTCCACCCTGTTGTGCGGCAGCGGTGGTGGCAGCAGGTTTTCTGCCGCGTTTAGCGGGAACGGTCGCGACCATGACGATCTCCTTTTTCTGTATCGTGGAAATCATTTTCGTTTTATTTGGTGAATTTGCAACCGTTATCCTGACTGATCGGAGGAGTGATAGTGAACATGTCTCATGTTACCGCTGAGCGACTTTTCCACCCTGCGAGATTGTGCCAGTATGGAACGCAGCCTTTTGGCCTTGTTGAGCGTTGTCGGGAGCAAGTGTGAGCAGCAAAGTAGAGCAACTGCGTGCGCAGTTAAATGAACGAATTCTGGTGCTGGACGGCGGCATGGGCACCATGATCCAGGGTTATCGCCTGAGCGAAGACGATTTCCGCGGCGAACGCTTCGCCGACTGGCCCTGCGACCTGAAAGGGAACAACGACCTGCTGGTGCTCAGCAAGCCGTCCGTGATCAAGGATATCCACAACGCCTACTTCGAAGCGGGTGCGGATATCGTTGAAACCAACACTTTTAACTCGACAACCATCGCCATGGCGGATTACCAGATGGAATCCCTGTCGGCGGAGATCAACTTTGAAGCCGCAAAGCTTGCGCGCGCCTGCGCCGACGAGTGGACGGCCCGCACGCCGGACAAGCCGCGCTACGTTGCCGGGGTGCTTGGCCCAACCAACCGCACTGCGTCGATTTCACCGGACGTCAACGACCCGGCGTTTCGTAATATCACCTTTGACCAGCTGGTTGTTGCCTACCGTGAATCGACCAGAGCGCTGGTGGAAGGCGGTTCCGATCTGATCCTGATTGAAACGGTATTCGACACTCTCAACGCCAAGGCCGCGATTTACGCGGTGAAAGAGGAGTTCGAGGCGCTGGGCGTTGACCTGCCGATCATGATTTCCGGCACCATCACCGATGCCTCCGGCCGTACCCTGTCCGGCCAGACCACCGAAGCGTTTTATAACTCCCTGCGCCACGCCGACGCGCTCTCCTTCGGCCTGAACTGCGCGCTGGGCCCGGACGAGCTGCGCCAGTACGTGCAGGAGCTGTCGCGCATTGCGGAATGCTACGTTACCGCGCACCCGAACGCCGGTCTGCCGAACGCCTTCGGTGAATACGATCTGGATGCCGACACCATGGCGGCACAAATCCGCGAGTGGGCCGAGTCTGGATTTCTGAACATCGTCGGCGGCTGCTGCGGCACCACGCCGGAGCACATCGCCGCCATGAGCAACGCCGTGGCCGGACTGCCGCCGCGCAAGCTGCCCGAACTGCCGGTTGCCTGTCGCCTCTCCGGCCTTGAGCCGTTAACCATCGGCGAAGACAGCCTGTTTGTGAACGTGGGTGAGCGTACAAACGTCACCGGCTCCGCGAAGTTCAAGCGACTGATCAAAGAGGAGAAGTACAGCGAAGCGCTGGACGTTGCCCGCCAGCAGGTGGAAAGCGGCGCGCAGATTATCGATATCAACATGGATGAGGGGATGCTCGACGCCGAGGCGGCGATGGTGCGTTTCCTCAACCTGATTGCCGGTGAGCCGGACATCGCCCGCGTGCCGATCATGATCGACTCCTCCAAATGGGAGGTCATCGAAAAAGGGCTGAAGTGCATTCAGGGTAAAGGCATCGTCAACTCCATCTCCATGAAAGAGGGCGTTGATACCTTTATTCATCACGCGAAGCAGGTCCGCCGCTACGGTGCTGCGGTGGTGGTGATGGCTTTTGACGAAGTGGGCCAGGCCGACACTCGCGCGCGTAAAATTGAGATTTGCCGCCGCGCGTACAAAATACTGACCGAAGAGGTAGGCTTCCCGCCGGAAGACATCATCTTTGACCCGAACATCTTCGCCGTGGCGACCGGCATCGAAGAGCACAACAACTACGCCCAGGACTTTATCGGCGCGTGCGAGGACATCAAGCGCGAGCTGCCGCATGCCCTCATCTCCGGCGGCGTATCGAACGTCTCGTTCTCGTTCCGCGGCAACGACCCGGTGCGTGAAGCGATCCACGCCGTGTTCCTCTACTACGCCATCCGCAACGGGATGGACATGGGGATCGTTAACGCCGGCCAGCTGGCGATTTACGACGACCTGCCCGCCGAGCTGCGCGACGCGGTGGAAGACGTGATCCTCAACCGCCGCGACGACGCCACGGAGCGGCTGCTTGACCTGGCAGAAAAATACCGCGGCAGCAAGTCGGATGACGCAGCCAACGTTCAGCAGGCCGAGTGGCGCGCCTGGGACGTGAAAAAACGTCTGGAATATTCGCTGGTAAAAGGCATCACCGAGTTTATCGAGCAGGACACCGAAGAGGCGCGCCAGCAGGCAGCCCGCCCGATTGAGGTCATTGAAGGCCCGCTGATGGACGGCATGAACGTGGTCGGCGATCTGTTCGGCGAGGGCAAAATGTTCCTGCCGCAGGTGGTGAAATCCGCCCGCGTGATGAAGCAGGCCGTGGCGTACCTGGAGCCGTTTATCGAGGCCAGCAAAGAGAAAGGCTCCAGCAACGGCAAAATGGTCATCGCCACCGTGAAGGGCGACGTGCACGACATCGGCAAGAACATCGTCGGCGTGGTGCTGCAGTGCAATAACTACGAGATTATCGACCTTGGCGTGATGGTCCCGGCGGATAAAATCCTCAAGACCGCGCGCGAAGTGAATGCCGACCTGATTGGCCTCTCCGGGCTGATCACCCCGTCGCTGGACGAGATGGTTAACGTGGCGAAGGAGATGGAGCGTCAGGGCTTCACCATTCCGCTGCTGATTGGCGGCGCGACCACCTCCAAGGCGCACACGGCGGTGAAAATCGAGCAGAACTACAGCGGGCCGACGGTCTACGTGCAGAACGCCTCGCGCACGGTGGGCGTGGTCTCCGCGCTGCTCTCTGACACCCAGCGCGACGAGTTTGTTGAGCGCACCCGCAAAGAGTACGAAACCGTTCGCATCCAGCACGGGCGCAAGAAACCGCGCACCCCGCCAGTTTCACTCCAGGCGGCGCGCGATAACGATCTGGCGTTTGACTGGTCGAGCTATACGCCGCCGGTCGCGCATCGCCTGGGCGTTCAGGAGGTCAGTGCCAGCATCGAAACGCTGCGCAACTACATCGACTGGACGCCGTTCTTCATGACCTGGTCGCTCGCGGGCAAATATCCGCGCATCCTGGAAGATGAGGTGGTGGGCGAGGAGGCGAAACGCCTGTTTAACGATGCCAACGACATGCTCGACAGGCTGAGCGCGGAGAAAACCCTCAACCCACGCGGCGTGGTGGGGCTGTTCCCGGCCAACCGCGTGGGCGACGACATCGAAATTTACCGCGATGAAACCCGCACTCACGTGCTGGCAGTCAGCCGCCATCTGCGCCAGCAAACCGAGAAAGTGGGCTTTGCCAACTACTGCCTGGCCGATTTTGTCGCGCCGAAGCTGAGCGGTAAAGCCGACTATATTGGCGCCTTTGCGGTAACCGGCGGTCTGGAAGAAGATGCGCTGGCGGACGCGTTCGAAGCGCAGCACGATGATTACAATAAAATCATGGTGAAAGCGATCGCCGACCGCCTGGCGGAAGCCTTCGCCGAGTACCTGCACGAGCGCGTGCGTAAGGTGCACTGGGGCTACGCGGCGAACGAAAACCTCAGCAACGAGGAGCTGATCCGCGAAAACTACCAGGGGATTCGTCCGGCGCCGGGCTACCCGGCCTGCCCGGAACACACCGAAAAGGGCACGATCTGGCAACTGCTGGACGTCGAAGCCCATACCGGGATGAAGCTCACCGAGTCGTACGCCATGTGGCCGGGCGCGTCCGTCTCCGGCTGGTACTTCAGCCACCCGGACAGCAAGTACTTCGCCGTGGCGCAGCTTCAGCGCGATCAGATTGAAGATTACGCCCTGCGCAAAGGCATGAGCGTGTCAGAAGTAGAGCGCTGGCTGGCACCGAATTTAGGCTACGACGCAGACTAACGTCACTTTTCCTTACAACAAACAGGGCACCTCATGGGTGCCTTGTCTCTTTCTTACGCTTAACCCCTTATACTGAAATAAGGTTCTATCCCTGGCACCCGGTGGCGGTGCGTTTACCGGGCCTGTGCGTAGGTCGGATAAGGCGTCGCCGTCATCCGACATGGCAACGCGCAGGGAACCTCAGGAAAACCGATAAAGATAAGGAGGAAAACCATCCGTGCTGACCCTGTTACATCTGCTCTCTGCAGTCGCACTGCTCGTATGGGGCACCCATATCGTCCGTACCGGCGTGATGCGCGTATTTGGCGCCCGTTTACGTACCGTTCTCAGCAGCAGCGTTGAGAAGAAGCCGCTCGCCTTCTGCGCAGGCATTGGCGTAACGGCACTCGTTCAGAGCAGCAACGCCACAACCCTGCTTGTCACCTCTTTTGTGGCGCAGGATCTGGTGGCGCTGGCCCCGGCGCTGGTCATTGTGCTGGGGGCTGATGTGGGTACCGCGCTGATGGCGCGTATCCTGACCTTCGATCTCTCCTGGCTGTCGCCGCTGCTGATTTTTGTCGGCGTTATCTTCTTCCTCGGCCGCAAACAGACGCGGGCCGGCCAGCTTGGACGCGTGGGCATTGGCCTGGGGCTGATCCTGCTGGCGCTGGAGCTGATTGTGCAGGCGGTCACCCCGATTACCGAAGCCAACGGCGTGCAGGTCATCTTCGCCTCCCTGACCGGTGACATCATGCTCGACGCGCTGATTGGCGCGGTGTTTGCCATCGTCAGCTACTCCAGCCTGGCCGCCGTGCTGCTGACGGCCACGCTCACCGCCGCCGGGGCGATCTCCTTCCCGGTGGCGCTGTGTCTGGTGATCGGTGCCAACCTCGGCTCTGGCCTGCTGGCGATGCTCAATAACAGCGCCGCCAACGCCGCCGCCCGCCGCGTGGCGCTCGGTAGCCTGCTGTTTAAGCTGGTGGGCAGCCTGATTATTCTGCCCTTTATCCATCCGCTGGCGAACCTGATGGATAACCTCCCGCTGCCGAAGGCGGAGCTGGTGATCTACTTCCACGTGTTCTACAACCTGGTGCGCTGCCTGGCGATGGTCCCTTTTGCCGGGTCGATGGCCCGCTTCTGCGAGCGACTCATTCAGGACGAACCGGAGCTGGACGCCCGCCTGAAGCCAAAGCATCTGGATACCTCCGCGCTGGACACCCCGGCGCTGGCGCTGGCGAATGCCGCGCGCGAGACGCTGCGCATGGGCGACGCCATGGAAACCATGCTCGAAGGGCTGCAAAAGGTGATGCACGGCGAGCCGCGAGAGGAGAAAGAGCTGCGCAGACTGGCGGACGATATCAACGTGCTCTATACCGCCATTAAGCTTTACCTGGCCCGCATGCCGCAGGACGAGCTGGCGGAGGAGGAGTCCCGCCGCTGGGCGGAAATCATTGAGATGTCGCTCAACCTTGAGCAGGCCTCCGATATCGTTGAGCGCATGGGCAGCGAGATAGCCGATAAGTCGCTGGCCGCACGCCGGGCGTTCTCCGTTGAAGGCTTAAAAGAGCTTGAAGCGCTGCACGAACAGCTGGTCAGCAACCTCAAGCTGGCGATGCTGGTCTTCTTCTCTAGCGACGTGCCGAGCGCGCGCCGCCTGCGCCGCAACAAGCATCGCTTCCGCATTCTTAACCGCCGCTACTCGCACGCCCACGTTGAGCGCCTGCATCAGCAGAACGTGCAGAGTATCGAGACCAGCTCACTCCACCTGGGGCTGCTGGGTGATATGAAGCGCCTCAACTCGTTGTTCTGTGCGGTGGCGTACAGCGTGATGGAACAGCCGGATGAAGATGACCAGCGGGATGAGTATTAATCCCCGGCGTGTTTGAGCGTTAGCCCAAAACCCAATGCTTTCATGACCGCGAGCGTGGTTTTGAGCGTTGGGTTTCCTTTATCACTGAATGACCGATAAAGCTGCTCACGTGATAAACCGGTTTGCTGTGAAATGTTCGACATGCCTTTGGCTCGCGCGACAACACCAAGGGCTTTAGCGATATATGTCGAGTCGCCTGTTTCTAGTGCATCAGCGATAAACACGGCGATTTCCTCGTCATCCACCAACGCGTTGGCGGGATCGTAAGGTGTTAATTTATGCATGCTCATTCACTCCTGCGATTGGGATACATTGCTCAGCATTTTTGCCATCAGTATGTCTCTGGCCTGGCTGCTTTTGTCACCACCACATAACAGCACGATGATGTAATTGCCCTGGTCTTTAAAATAGATCCTGTAGCCCGGACCAAAGTGGATCCTTAGCTCACTTATACCTTCTCCCACGGGTTTAACGTCGCCCGCTAAGCCATTTGCCAACCGAAAGAGGCGGGAAGCGATAATGGTCTTCGCTCGTCGATCTTTTAAGTTTTGCTCCCAGCGTCGGAAGGATTCTGTCTGAACAATCTCCTTCATATTACTCCCTGTGATTTATAAACTACAAACACTTCTCCATGGAGAGTAAAACTAAAAGGCTTGAACACATGGGTAAATGACAGGATGCAAAATCCTGAAAGCGTCTCGCAAACTAAAAAACCCGTCTCAGTTACCGTCGGCTAATCTTTTTTTCCAGCCCATACCTAAGGTATATTTCGCCCTTCACAGGAGAAACTATGCTGCCAACTCAATCAACCCGATTAAACAAATACATTAGCGAGAGCGGGATCTGCTCACGTCGCGAGGCGGACCGTTACATTGAACAAGGTAATGTGTTCCTCAACGGCAAGCGCGCCACGATTGGTGACCAGGTGATGCCTGGCGACGTGGTTAAAGTGAATGGTCAGCTCATCGAACCGCGTGATGCCGAAGACCTGGTGTTTATCGCGTTGAACAAACCGGTTGGGATTGTCAGCACCACGGAAGACGGTGAGCGGGACAACATCGTTGATTTCGTGAACCACAGCAGCCGTATCTTCCCAATTGGCCGTCTGGATAAAGACTCTCAGGGGCTGATTTTCCTCACCAACCACGGCGATCTGGTCAACAAGATCCTGCGTGCCGGAAACGATCACGAAAAAGAGTACATTGTGACGGTGAATAAGCCGGTCACGGACGACTTTATTCGCGGCATGGGCGCCGGTGTGCCGATCCTCGGTACCGTCACGAAAAAGTGTAAGGTGAAGAAAGAAGCGCCGTTCGCGTTCCGCATTACCCTGGTGCAGGGCTTAAACCGCCAGATCCGCCGCATGTGCGAGTACTTCGGTTATGAAGTGACGAAGCTGGAGCGCACGCGCATCATGAACGTCAGCCTGTCCGGCATTCCGCTGGGCGAATGGCGCGACTTGACGGATGACGAACTGATCGAGCTGTTCAGGCTTATCGAGAATTCCTCGTCCGAAGCGAAGCCGAAGGCCAAAGCCAAACCGAAAACCCAGGCGATTAAACGTCCGGTCGTGAAGGCGCCGCAGGCGGAAGAGAAAGGACGCGGCAAACCGGGTAACGGGAAGCGATTTACCCAGCCTGGCCGTAAAAAGAAAGGGCGCTAGCTAGCGCCTTCCACGAGTAGAGGTATTGGCCGACCAGGAAAAGGTCGTTTCAGTATCCGGCTTATAAGCCTGCTGCTTTTTCAGCTTGCGGGCTTTTTTCGCCTCGGCGTCACGCTGCGCCATCAGTTTATCGATGTACTCTTTTTTAACCTGATTGGTTTCGGCGTTCGTCAGCGTGCGGCCATGCGCGATGCGGGCGCGGTCGAGAAGCGTTTTCAGTTCGCGCTGCTCGGCTTCCGTCATGTCTTTCTGGGTCAAACGTGGTGTCGCCATTGCTGAAGCCTCATGAGAGAGAGGCTTCAGTGTAAAGCAAGCTGAGTCAATTAACCCTGTTTCACCGCATCTTTTTTCGTTTGTTCCTCAATCGGTTTGCCGGACCAGTAGCCCGCCAGCAGCGAGCCGGAGAGGTTGTGCCAGACAGAGAACAGCGCACCCGGCAGGGCCGCCAGCGGCGAGAAGTAGATTTTGCCGAGCGCCGCCGCCAGGCCGGAGTTCTGCATCCCTACCTCGATTGCCAGCGTGCGGCAGGTCGATTCGTCGAAGCCAAACAGTTTCCCGCCCCAGTAGCCGCCCAGCAGGCCAATGGTGTTATGCAGCACCACCGCAACGATCACCACAAAGCCCACGGAAGCTATGTGCGAGGCGGAACCCGCCACCACTGCGCTGATGATCGCCAGAATACAGACCATCGAAAACGCGGGCAGGTACGGCTCAACGGCCTTCACCACGCGCGGGAACAGGTGGTGAATGACCAGCCCCAGCGCAATCGGGATTACTACAATCTGCAGAATGCTCAGCAGCATCCCCATCACGTCCACCTGAATATGCGCATCCACGTACAGGCGGGTTAACAGCGGCGTGGCAATCACGCCAACCAGCGTGGAGACGGACGAGATAGTGACGGAGAGCGCCACGTCGCCTTTCGCCAGATAGATCATGACGTTGGATGCCGTGCCGCTGGCGACGCTGCCCACCAGCACCATCCCGGCGGAGAGGTCGGGCGGCATCTTAAAGACCATCGCCAGCAGCCACGCCGCGAGCGGCATCACCAGGTAGTGGAGGAATATTCCTGCCGCGACGGGCGCAGGGCGAGACAGCACGCGCTTAAAATCGTCTACTTTCAGATGCACACCCATACCGAACATGATCAGCATCAGCAGCGTGGCGACCCACGGACCAATACCGGTGAACGTGGTGGGCGTGTAATACGCGAGTACGGAGAGCAGCAGCGCCCATAACGGGAACAGCCGCGTAATAGCGGATAACATAATGATTTCCTTGCGATGAATGTTGCGTGTGTTTGTTATAAAAAGCCGGGATCGAGCCCGGCTATAGTTATTGTTTATCGCGTAAGGAAGTAATATTCAAATGAATTATGACCGGATGCTTTCCCAGCTCAGACTAAAGCGAGCCAGATATTTGCGCAGTCGGTCGGCGTCGTTAGGATTGGCTTTTTTGAGCCGTGAAACGGCAAACAGCTCACGTCCGGCTTCAGACAACGATGCGCTGCGGCGACAAACCTCCAGCACCGTTTCCAGTTGCCGCTGGTCAAAGAGGTCAATCTCCATGTCAGTTGCAGGCTGTGGCACGTCAGTTTGCCAGTCGGTCTGAAGCCGGGAAATCTCCTCCAGCACCAGATCCTGAGTAATACGCCCTCGTTCCGCCAGCGTCGCCATGCGTGCGACGCTGGCGCTCAGTTCGCGAAAGTTGCCCCGCCACAGCGCTCTGCTGGAACAGGCAAAGGCCAGATAGCCTTCGCGTGCCTCTTTATCGAAGCGGATTTGCGTCTGGCTTTCGCGAGAGAAACGTTGAAGTTCGTAGTCAACATTCGGCGTGATGTCTTCTTTCCGTTGGGCAAGGCCGGGTAAGGCAAAGCTCCACATATTAATACGGGCATAGAGATCTTCACGAAAACGTCCTTCTGCCACCCACTGGCGCATATCACGGTGGGTTCCGGCGATAAGTTGAAAATCGCTGTGAACTTCTTTATCGGAGCCAAACGGGAAAAAAGTTTTCTCTTCAATGGCTTTGAGCAGCATCGCCTGTTCATCCAGGCCTAGTTCGGCAATCTCGTCGAGGAAAAGGACGCCGCCATCGGCTTCACGCAGCAGGCCGCTGCGCGCCGACAGTGCGCCGGTAAAGGCCCCTTTCACATGGCCGAACAGCGTGGACATGGCGTTATCACCGCGCAGGGTCGCGCAGTTGACGGAAACCAGCTTGCCGGAAACCTGATGGCGTGACTGCTTAAGCTGATAAATGCGGTTCGCGAGGAACGACTTGCCCGCGCCGGTGGGGCCGGTCAGCAGGATCGGGGCTGTTGAACGTAGCGCCACGCGTTCAATCTTGTCGATAAGACTGTTAAAGGTGGCATTTCGCGTCTCAATGCCCGCTTTCAGAAATGAGATTGACTGCTGCTGCTCGCGCTGAAAACGGTTGGTAAGGGTCGTGTAGCGGCTTAAATCCAGGTCGATAATTGAGTAAGTTCCGGCTGCAGTCTCCTCAGCAGAGGCTTCTTTTCTGGCAGGGCCAGTCTGCAAAAGGCTGGCGGGAAGATAGCGGGCTTCCGTCAGCAGGAACCAGCAGATCTGCGCCACATGCGTGCCGGTGGTGATGTGGACGAAATACTCTTCGCGATCGGTATCAAAAGTGTACTGGGTGGCGAAATCGAGAAACGCGGCATAAACCTCTTCGAAATCCCACGGGTCTTCAATGGTTACCGTGCTGGGACGCACCTCGGTGTGGGGGGAAACCAGCACAATATCTTCCGCCAGTTGCTGAGCCATGCCGAGATCTCGCGGTTGATGTAGCAGCTCCAGCCTGTCGACCGGGAAATCCGGCTGTTGGCACAGCCCGACGGTCGGTCGCCATTTGCGAAAGCGATTAGCCCGCTTTCCCCGTTTATCCATCACGGTGCCAAGCACCCCGATCACCACCTTCCGCTTCTTCATATTTATCCAGAAAGATAATTGTCGATATAGCAGGATAAGAAATGTTGAGCCGAACGGCAATGCATGAAAAGCGTGATAAATAAAAATCATTAATTATCAATAAAATAAAAAAATAAAACGGCGATTTTTGTTTTTGGCACGCTTCTGGCAATACAGATAACGTCACGACGTTGAGCACACTGGGGGTTAAGGCCCCGTCGGCGCACCAGGAACGGCAAGGCTGTTTTCCGGGGGCGTTCCGTCAACCAATGACAGACAGAAGGGTTCGATTCCCGATTCATTCTCCCAATGAAAACTGGTTGTAAACATCAAAGTAAAAACGGGGATTGCGCAGTCAGCAATCCCAATGAAGGTCGCCGGTAATGGCGCCGGATCGCAGGCGAAAAGGCATTCCCCTGTGATTTCGTGCCTGCACCCGCGCCTGACTTTAAGGAATATAAAATGGCTAAAAAAATCACGATAAAAAAAGGTCAGTTAGGACTGGTAGCAAAAGCTGGCGATTATTACCGGGTACTGGAGGCGGGTGAACACCGTCTGGGTTGGTTCAATACTGACGACGTGCTGGTGGTGAGCCAGGATGGCAGCGAGGTGCCGGATGCGCTGGCGGATTATCTGCGCCGCTTTCAGCCTGACTGGGTGGTACGTTACTGCCTGGCGGTCGACCTTACTGCGGATGAAATCGGGGTGTTATCGAACAACGGCGTATTGCAGGAAATTGTGCCGCCTTCGACTCGTCGTCTGTACTGGCAGCAGGATGCGGCGTTGACCCTGCAAAGAATTGATACCCGCGACGTGCGGGTACCGGTGGACGTGATGAATGCTGCTCTGCAACCGCGTCGCAATGGCGCGCTAAAGGGGCGCGACGCGATGCTGGTCGTACAGGTACCTGCCTGGCACGTCGGGGTGGTGAAAATCGACGGAGAAATTCAGGCACTGTTACCGCCGGGACTGACGGCCTACTGGAAAATTAACCATCTGGTTGAGGCAGAGGTCGTGGATACGCGCCTTCAGGTGGTGGAAGTGAGCGGGCAGGAGATCCTGACGAAGGACAAAGTTAACCTGCGCCTGAACCTGGCGGCTAACTGGCGCTACAGCGACGTGCTGCAGGCCTGCGGACAGCTTACGAAACCGCTGGAACATTTGTACCGCGAACTCCAGTTCGCACTGCGTGAGGCGGTCGGCACCCGCACGCTCGATGAGTTACTGGAAGATAAGCAGATCATTGATGAGGTGGTCAGCAAACAGGTGCAAGGCCGCCTGTCATCCCTTGGAATGGAAATTGCGTCGCTTGGGGTAAAAGATATTGTTTTACCTGGTGATATGAAAACGATTTTATCCCGTCTGGTAGAGGCCGAAAAATCGGCCCAGGCGAATGTTATTCGCCGACGTGAAGAAACGGCGGCGACACGATCGCTGTTAAACACCGCAAAGGTGATGGAGAACAACCCGGTGGCGCTGCGTTTAAAAGAGCTGGAAACCCTGGAAAGGGTCGCGGAGCGTATCGACAAAATTTCAGTATTTGGTGGCCTGGACCAGGTATTACACGGCCTTGTTAACCTGAAAGGATAACGCAATGCAACAGAATGATTTTGAATTACTGACGGCGTCAAACGGTGCCCCGATCAAAATGTGGACTCACGGCGTTCCCGTGGAGCCAGAGGCACAGGCGCAGTTACTGAATACTGCAAAGATGCCGTTTATTTTCAAACACCTTGCGGTGATGCCCGACGTTCATCTCGGTAAAGGCTCAACCATCGGCAGCGTGATTCCGACCAAAGGGGCAATTATTCCTGCGGCGGTTGGCGTGGATATTGGCTGCGGGATGATTGCCGTTCGCACGTCGCTGGTGGCCGGTGATTTGCCGGATAATCTCAGCGGTTTACGTAGCGCCATTGAACAGGCAGTACCGCATGGGAGAACCAATACCCGTTCTCGACGGGATAAAGGCGCGTGGGAAACGCCACCGAAAGAAGTGGACGATCGCTGGTGGGTGCTGGCCCCACGTTTTAAACAACTCACGGATAAATACCCGCAGTTGCTGAAAACCAACAACTACCAGCATCTGGGCACGCTGGGTACCGGAAACCACTTTATTGAAATTTGCCTCGATGAGCAGCAGCGCGTCTGGGTGATGTTGCACAGCGGCTCGCGCGGCGTAGGAAACGCCATCGGTAATGTGTTTATCGCCCTGGCACAGCAGGATATGCAGCATCACCTGGGACATCTGCCGGATAAAAATCTGGCCTATTTTCAGGAGGGGAGTCGTCACTATGAGGACTACATCGAGGCGGTGGAGTGGGCGCAGGATTTTGCCCGCCACAATCGGGAAGTGATGATGTCGCGCGTGCTGGCGGCGCTCTCTCGCGAAGTGACAAAGCCCTTTATTACGCAGCAGGAGGCGGTTAACTGCCATCACAACTATGTGCAGAAAGAACATCACTTTGGGGAAGAGGTACTGATCACGCGCAAAGGTGCGGTGTCGGCGCAGAAAGGGCAGATGGGGATTATTCCGGGCTCAATGGGCGCAAAGAGCTTCATCGTGCGTGGCCTCGGCAACGAGCAAAGCTTCTGTTCCTGCAGCCACGGCGCCGGGCGAGTGATGAGCCGAACGGCGGCAAAAAAACGCTATACCCTTAGCGACCATATTCAGGCGACCTCTCACGTAGAGTGTCGCAAAGACAATGAGGTGATCGATGAAACGCCGATGGCCTATAAAGACATTGATGCCGTGATGGCCGCGCAATCGTCGCTGGTGGAGATCGTTCACATCCTGCGTCAGGTAGTGTGTGTAAAAGGATAAAAAAATGAGCAACAACGATGTTGATAGCGCGATGCGCGCACGTGTCTGCGCGCAACTTCGCGCTATAGAGCAGCGCTATAACGTGCGCGTGCTCTACGCCTGTGAATCGGGCAGCCGGGGATGGGGTTTTGCCTCACCGGATAGCGATTATGATGTGCGGTTTTTGTACGTTCACCGCCCAGAATGGTATTTGCGCGTCGAAGCCCAGCGGGATGTGATCGAGCTGCCGATAGATGATGAACTGGACGTTTGTGGCTGGGAATGGCGCAAGGCACTGGGCCTGCTGAAGGGGGCAAACCCGACGCTTATCGAGTGGCTGGATTCCCCTGTTGTTTATCAGGAGGATGAGACGGTAGTGGCCGAGTTGCGCGCGCTAATACCTGCGTGGTTTTCGCCATTGCGCGCCCGCTGGCATTACTACTCGATGGCCCGAAAAAACTTCCGTGGATATTTACAGGGGGAAACGGTTCGGCTGAAAAAGTACTTTTATGTTCTACGACCTTTGCTGGCGGCGCGGTGGGTAGAAGCGGGGAAAGGCGTTCCACCGATGCGTTTTGACGAACTGCTTGCCGGGAGCGAACTGTGTGCGCCGTTACGTGCGGAAATCGATGCATTACTGGAAATAAAACAGCGCGCAGGTGAAGCGGAATATGGTCCTAAACGGCCCTTACTCCACGCTTTTTTGCAAAGTGAGCTGGTGAGAGGAGAAGTGCCGCCGGTACTACCCGACAGCAGAGAAGGAAATTTAAAAGATCTGGATTCGCTGCTGATGAGAACAGTAATGAAGAGCTAAAGAATGGCCCGGTAGTGAAAACGCCCGGGCCATTCTTGCGCTTATTCAAACAAATTCTGATGAAGTTTCTGCACCACCTGCTCGGCCTGATCGGCTGGCACCAGGAAGCAGAGGTTATAGCTGGACGCACCGTAGCAAATCATGCGGATGTTGAACGGGTCGAGCACGCCAAACACCTCTTTGCCCACGCCGCAGGCGCGCGACAGCTTGTTGCCGATGATGGCAACCAGCGCCAGGTCTTCTTCGACTTCCACGCGGCACAGCTCGGACAGCTCAATCAGCAGCGACTGCGTCAGCAGGGTGTCACCGGTTGATGTGGAGCCGGTGGTGTCCAGCGTCAGCGCAATGCTCACTTCAGAGGTGGTGATCAGATCCACGGAGATGTTGTGGCGTGCCAGAATACCAAACACTTCCGCCAGGAAACCGCGGGAGTGCAGCATATTGTGGCTGTGGAGCGTCACCAGCGTCTGGCGACGGCGCAGGGCCAGGGCGCGGAACAGCGGCGGGTTTTCCGTTTTCTTGCAGACCAGCGTGCCGCCCGCTTTTGGATCTTTACTCGAGCCGACGAAGACCGGGATATCGCTGCGTACGGCAGGCAGCAGCGTGGCCGGGTGCAGCACTTTCGCGCCGAAGGTGGCCATTTCCGCCGCTTCTTCAAACGCGATCACATCAATACGTTTCGCCGCGGAAACAACGCGCGGGTCGGTGGTGTAAATGCCCGGAACGTCAGTCCAGATATCGACGCGCGTAGCATGCAGGGCCTCGCCCAGCAGCGCGGCGGTATAGTCGCTGCCGCCACGGCCAAGCGTGGTGGTGCGGCCCTTTGCTTCGCTGCCGATAAAGCCCTGAGTGATCACGATGCCGTCTGCCAGGCGCGGGGCCAGCTGCTGATTGGTCAGCTCCGCCAGCGCTTCAACGTCCGGCTCGGCGCGGCCAAAGCGGTCGCTGGTACGCATGATTTTGCGTACGTCAAACCACTGCGCCTGGACGTTACGCTCGCGCATGATTTCCACAAACAGCAGGGTGGACATCAGCTCACCGTGGCTGACCAGCTCATCGGTCAGGGCGGTGGAGGTGGCCAGCGAGGCGGCTTCTGCCAGCGTGGTGATGTTTTCCAGCAGGCGTTCCACTTCCTCGCGGATGACGTTCGGGTTCTGCAGACGCTCAAGGATGTCGAACTGAATTTTGCGCAGTGCATCCAGCTTTACGAAACGTTCTGTCGCTTCCAGTCCTTCAGACAGAGAAACCAGCAGGTTCGTCACGCCGGCAGATGCAGACAGCACCACCAGGCGGGTATTCGGATCGGCCAGCACCACATCGGCGCTGCGGTTCATGGCATCGTAATCGGCCACACTGGTGCCGCCAAATTTGGCGACCACAAAACTCGTCATAACAACCTCGTGTCAGGGAATGAATAAGCGACCATGGCACAAGAATGAAACGAAAACAGGTGCAGGCGCAAAATACGGCTCTATAAATAAAATGTGGGGGAGGTCCTGTCAATGCTGGGATTATGCGGATTTTTTATGGGGGGGTACCCCTGAGAAACAGGACTTATAACAGGGCCAGATTTTATGCTTCGTTTTAGGGCATTTTGACCGACATTTCTCCGCTCCAGGAGGGCGCTTCAGCAGCTATACTTTTCGGGTCTTTTCACCTGTGTTTGATGCAGGCCAGGGCAATGGCATAAAAACCATCACAATTTTTATTTGCAGGCGCTACAATCGACCGCAGTCACAATTCTCAAATCAGAAGAGTATTGCTAATGAAAAACATCAACCCAACGCAGACCGCTGCCTGGCAGGCACTCCAGAAACATTTTGATGAAATGAAAGATGTCACCATCGCGGACCTGTTCGCGAAAGATGCCGATCGTTTCAGCAAGTTCTCCGCGACCTTCGACGACCTGATGCTGGTGGATTTCTCTAAAAACCGCATTACCGAAGAGACGCTGGCAAAACTGCAGGATCTGGCGAAAGAGACCGAGCTGGCGGACGCCATCAAATCCATGTTCTCCGGTGAGAAGATCAACCGCACCGAAGACCGTGCCGTGCTGCACGTAGCCCTGCGTAACCGTAGCAATACCCCAATCATCGTTGACGGCAAAGACGTCATGCCGGAAGTGAACGCGGTGCTGGAAAAGATGAAAACCTTCTCCGAAGCGATTATCTCCGGAAGCTGGAAAGGCTACACCGGCAAAGCGATCACCGACGTGGTTAACATCGGTATCGGCGGCTCTGACCTCGGCCCGTTCATGGTGACCGAAGCGCTGCGCCCGTACAAAAACCACCTCAATATGCACTTTGTGTCTAACGTCGATGGTACCCACATCGCCGAAGTGCTGAAGAACGTGAACCCGGAAACCACCCTGTTCCTGGTTGCGTCGAAAACCTTTACCACTCAGGAAACCATGACCAACGCCCACAGCGCGCGCGACTGGTTCCTGAAAACCGCGGGCGACAACAAGCACGTGGCGAAACACTTCGCTGCGCTGTCCACCAACGGTAAAGCCGTCAGCGAGTTCGGTATCGACACCGCGAACATGTTCGAATTCTGGGACTGGGTCGGTGGCCGCTACTCTCTGTGGTCTGCAATCGGTCTGTCTATCATCCTGTCCGTGGGCTTCGACAACTTCGTTGAGCTGCTCTCCGGCGCGCACGCGATGGACAAACACTTCTCCACCACCGCACCTGAGAAAAACCTGCCGGTGCTGCTGGCGCTGATCGGTATCTGGTACAACAACTTCTTTGGCGCTGAAACCGAAGCGATCCTGCCGTATGACCAGTACATGCACCGCTTTGCGGCTTACTTCCAGCAGGGCAACATGGAATCCAACGGTAAATACGTGGACCGTAACGGCAACGCGGTGGATTACCAGACTGGCCCAATCATCTGGGGCGAGCCGGGCACTAACGGTCAGCACGCGTTCTATCAGCTGATTCACCAGGGCACCAAAATGGTACCGTGCGATTTCATCGCCCCGGCTATCACCCATAATCCGCTGTCCGACCACCATCCGAAGCTGCTGTCCAACTTCTTCGCCCAGACCGAAGCGCTGGCGTTCGGTAAATCCCGCGAGGTGGTTGAGCAGGAATACCGCGACCAGGGTAAAGATCCGGCAACGCTGGAGCACGTGGTGCCGTTCAAAGTGTTCGAAGGCAACCGTCCAACCAACTCCATCCTGCTGCGCGAAATCACGCCGTTCAGCCTTGGCGCGCTGATTGCCCTGTACGAGCACAAAATCTTCACGCAGGGCGCGATCCTGAACATCTTCACCTTTGACCAGTGGGGCGTTGAGCTGGGTAAACAGCTGGCAAACCGTATTCTGCCAGAGCTGGGTGACGATAACGCGATTACCAGCCATGACAGCTCGACCAATGGGTTGATCAACCGTTATAAAGCATGGCGTGCGTAATTAAAACGCCATGAAAACGTGCCGGCTTAATGCCGGCATTTTTTTATCAGATAATTCCTGATGTCTGTTAGTTAACGCAAATTCTGGTTCTGAGTTTAATCTGAAAAAGACGTTTAACCCGTTAATTGCTGCGGTTTATTTTAAGAAAATACGCAGAAGGAACTTAATATATAAATATTATAAGTTATTGTTTTATAGTTATTTAATATTTTCCCTCTTTGTCTTTCATTTCGATTTTATCCATTAGTCTGAAAACCCACCCTCTATTTCCCCTTACGGCAAACCCACGGCATGAGTTGTGTATACTCGATTCCGCCTGAAATTCTTTTCGGGCAAATCTCCATTCATTCATTGAAGGGAAATTGTTATGAAGAAAGTACTGTATGGCATTTTTGCCATATCTGCGCTTGCGGCGACATCTGTTTATGCAGCTCCGGTTCAGGTCGGGGAAGCGGCAGGGTCGGCTGCGACGTCTGCGTCTGCGGGGAGTTCTACCGCAGCCAGCGCCAGCACCGTAAGTTCAGCCGTGGGTGTCGCGCTGGCGGCAACCGGTGGCGGTGATGGCTCCAACACCGGAACCACGACCACCACGACAACCAGCACCCAGTAATAGCGGGTGTTTTAATCATAACCACACTTCGGTGTGGTTATTTCGCCCCTTCGGAGAAGAGTCGTGAAGCGACCAGCAATCATTCTGATTTGCCTGCTGCTGCAGGCATGCTCGGCCACCACTAAAGGGCTGGGAAACTCACTGTGGGAAAGCCTGTTCGGCACACCGGGCGTGCATCTGACCGATGACGAGCTTCAGAACATGCCTTATGCCAGTCAGTACATGCAGCTTAACGATGGCCCGCAACTGTTTGTGGTGCTCGCTTTCGATGAAAACGGGCAGCAGAAATGGGTGACGCAGGATCAAGCCACCATCGTGACGCAGCATGGTCGTATCGTGAAAACCCTGTTGGGCGGCGATAACCTGCTGGAGGTGAATAATCTCGCTGACGATCCGCTGATCAAGCCGAACCAGATCGCCGACGGCGCAGGCTGGACGCGCACGATGGGCTGGACCGAACACAAGCAGGTGCGTTACGCCACGGCACGCTCGACCTTCCGCTGGGACGGCACCGACAGCGTGAAGGTCGGCAGCGACGAAACGCAGGTTCGCGTGCTGGATGAAGAGGTCACCACCGACCAGGCCACCTGGCACAACCGCTTCTGGATCGACGAGGAAGGGCAGATCCGCCAGTCCTTACAGTATCTCGGTGCCGGATTCTTCCCGGTCAAAACCACCCTGATCAAGGCGGCGAAATCATGAAAACGCTCATCCACGCTGCGCTTATCGCCAGTTTTGCCGCGCCGCTGGCATGGTCCGCGGGAACGGTAAAGGTCTACACGCCGGACATTGAAAAACCTAAAACCTTAACCCACGCCGAACGTCTGCTCGATCTCGTCGGACAGCCAAGGCTTGCCAACAGCTGGTGGCCAGGCGCGGTCATCGCTGAACGGCAGAAGACCGTGGAAGCGGAACAGCAGCACAAGGCGCTTCTTGCCAGGCTAACGGGACTCGCGGAACAGGAAGACGGCGACGACGCGGCGGCCATTAACAGCGTCCGTCAGCAGCTGCAGGCGCTGAAGGTGACGGGCCGACAGAATGTGAATCTTG
Organism: Enterobacter sp. EC_50; assembly: GCF_019584525.1. Classification (NCBI taxonomy): domain Bacteria; kingdom Pseudomonadati; phylum Pseudomonadota; class Gammaproteobacteria; order Enterobacterales; family Enterobacteriaceae; genus Enterobacter; species Enterobacter sp. EC_50. The sequence goes on from NZ_VDAF01000016.1 coordinate 26,072, forward strand.
ACCCGGATGACGTGCGCGTCACGGAAAACGGCAACCCGACCCTGGAAGGGGACTATACGCTCTGGCTTCCGGCGAAGCCGACGACGGTAACCGTGATGGGGCTGATCGGCAGCCCGGGTAACAAGCCCTTTACTCCCGGCCGCGACGTGGCGAGCTACCTCGACGAGCAGAGTCTGCTGAGCGGCGCGGATAACAGCTACGCCTGGGTGGTTTACCCTGACGGCCACACGCAAAAAGCCCCCGTTGCTTACTGGAATAAACGACATATCGAACCCATGCCGGGCAGCATTATTTTTGTCGGTTTTGCCGACCATTTCTGGACGAAGGCGTATGACGGGCTTAACGCCGATATCCTTCACTCCCTGATTCAGCGGATACCGGAATAATGAAAAGAACCTATCTCTACAGCATGCTGGCGCTCTGCGTGAGTGCCGCCTGCCATGCAGAAACGTATCCGGCACCCATTGGCCCGTCTCAGTCAGACTTCGGCGGCGTCGGTTTACTGCAAACGCCCACCGCGCGTATGGCGCGCGAAGGGGAAATTAGCCTTAACTACCGTGATAACGACCAGTATCGTTACTACTCGGCGTCGGTGCAGCTGTTCCCGTGGCTTGAAACCACGCTGCGCTATACCGACGTCCGTACGAAACAATACAGCAGCGTCGAGGCGTTCTCAGGCGATCAGACCTACAAAGATAAAGCCTTCGACGTCAAGCTGCGCCTGTGGGAAGAGAGCTACTGGATGCCGCAGGTCTCCGTGGGCGCCAAAGATATTGGCGGTACCGGCCTGTTTGATGCGGAATACATCGTGGCCAGCAAGGCCTGGGGGCCGTTCGACTTCTCGCTCGGTCTGGGATGGGGCTATCTCGGCACCAGCGGCAACGTGAAAAACCCGTTTTGCTCCTACAGCGATAAATACTGCTACCGCGATAACAGCTATCAGAAAGCGGGCTCCATCAACGGCGACCAGATGTTCCACGGCCCGGCCTCGCTGTTTGGCGGCGTGGAGTATCAGACGCCCTGGCAGCCATTGCGCCTGAAGCTGGAGTACGAGGGGAATGACTACTCGCAGGACTTCGCCGGGAAGATTGAGCAGAAGAGCAAGTTTAACGTCGGCGCCATTTATCGCGTCACCGATTGGGCCGACGTTAACCTCAGCTACGAGCGCGGCAATACGGTGATGTTTGGCTTTACGCTGCGCACCAACTTCAACGACATGCGGCCGCACTACAACGACAACGCGCGGCCTGCATACCAGCCGGAGCCGCAGGATGCGATTCTGCAGCACTCCGTGGTGGCAAACCAGCTGACGCTGCTGAAATACAATGCCGGCCTGGCGGATCCAAAAATTCAGGTGAAAGGCGATACGCTGTACGTCACCGGCGAGCAGGTGAAATACCGCGACTCGCGTGAAGGGATCGAGCGCGCCAACCGGATCATCATGAACGATCTCCCGGACGGGATCCGTACGATCCGCGTGACGGAGAACCGTCTCAACCTGCCGCAGGTGACGACGGAAACGGACGTTGCCAGCCTGAAGCGCCATCTGGAAGGCGAACCGCTCGGACATGAAACCGAGCTGGTGCAAAAGCGCGTTGAGCCGATCGTGCCGGAGACCACCGAGCAGGGCTGGTATATCGACAAGTCGCGCTTCGATTTCCATATCGATCCGGTGTTGAACCAGTCCGTCGGCGGGCCGGAAAACTTCTACATGTATCAGCTGGGCGTCATGGCGACGGCGGATCTGTGGCTCACCGACCACCTGCTGACCACCGGCAGCCTGTTCGGCAACATCGCCAACAACTACGACAAGTTTAACTACACCAACCCGCCAAAAGACTCGACGCTGCCGCGCGTGCGTACCCGCGTGCGTGAGTACGTGCAGAACGATGCCTACGTGAATAACCTGCAGGCCAACTACTTCCAGTACTTCGGCAACGGCTTCTACGGGCAGGTGTACGGCGGGTATCTGGAAACCATGTACGGCGGCGCGGGGGCAGAAGTGCTTTATCGTCCTGTCGACAGCAACTGGGCGTTCGGGATTGATGCCAACTACGTCAAACAGCGTGACTGGCGCAGCGCCCAGGACATGATGAAGTTCACCGACTACAGCGTTAAAACCGGTCACCTGACCGCCTACTGGACGCCGTCGTTCGCGCCTGACGTGCTGGTGAAAGCCAGCGTCGGCCAGTACCTGGCGGGCGATAAGGGCGGCACGCTGGATATCTCCAAACACTTCGACAGCGGCGTCGTGGTGGGCGGCTACGCCACCATTACCAACGTCTCGCCGGACGAATATGGGGAAGGGGACTTCACCAAAGGGGTTTACGTGTCGATTCCGCTGGATCTGTTCTCATCCGGTCCAACCCGTAGCCGCGCGGCCATCGGCTGGACGCCGCTGACGCGTGACGGCGGTCAGCAGCTTGGACGTAAGTTCCAGCTGTACGACATGACCAGCGATAAGAACATTAACTTCCGCTGATGCTTCACGCCGGGCGGCACTGCGTTTGCCCGGCCTACGGTTTTTGTAGGCCCGGTAAGCGCAGCGCCACCGGGCGAATGCGCCAAACATAAACAAAAAATATAGATCCCCGTCACATTTTTGCGTTATACAGAAACCTCGCCCTGGAGAATGAGGTGCTGTATGACATCCCTGACTCGCCCGCGCGTTGAGTTTATCTCAACTGTCCTCCAGACCGTGCTGAACCTCGGTCTGCTGAGCCTTGGCCTGATCCTGGTCGTCTTTTTGGGTAAGGAGACGGTGCATCTGGCGGATGTGCTGTTCGCCCCTGAACAAACCAGCAAATATGCGCTGGTGGAAGGCCTGGTGGTCTACTTTCTCTACTTTGAATTTATCGCCCTGATTGTGAAGTATTTTCAGTCCGGCTTTCACTTCCCGCTGCGTTATTTTGTCTACATTGGGATCACCGCGATTGTGCGGCTGATCATCGTCGATCATAAATCCCCGCTCGATGTGCTGATCTACTCGGCGGCGATCCTGCTGCTGGTGATCACCCTCTGGCTGTGTAACTCGAAGCGGCTGAAACGCGAATAAAAAAATGGCGGCCCGGAGGCCGCCTAACAACAGTCACAAGTTGGGTCAATACAATACGTCTAAAGTTGAGGGTTGCAGTGGCATAACAAAATGAAACTTAACCTTTCACACCGCCCGCCGTCAGGCCGTTCACCAGCCAGCGCTGCGCCAGCAGGAACACCACGGTAATCGGGATGGCAGAGAGTACGGCCGCCGCGGCAAAGTCGCCCCACAGGTAGTTTTGCGGGTTGAGGTATTGCTGCATACCTACGGCCAGGGTGTAGCTGTTCACATCACGCAGTAACAGTGAGGCAACCGGTACTTCGGTGATCGCAGCGATAAACGACAGGATAAACACTACCGCCAGAATCGGCACCGACAGCGGCAGCAGCACCAGGCGGAACGCCTGCCACGGGGTAGCCCCATCCAGCGCGGCCGCTTCTTCCAGCGAGCCGTCGATGGTTTCGAAATAGCCCTTAATGGTCCACACATGCAGTGCGATACCGCCAAGGTAGGCGAAGATCACGCCGCCATGCGTGTTCAGACCGATAAACGGAATGTACTGGCCCAGGCGGTCAAACAGGGCATACAGCGCCACCAGCGACAGCACCGCCGGGAACATCTGGAAAATCAGCATCCCTTTCAGCAGCGTCGCTTTGCCCGGGAAACGCATGCGGGCAAAGGCGTAAGCGCAGGTGGTGGACAGCGCCACGATACCAATAGCGGTAATACCTGCGATTTTCACCGAGTTCCACAGCCACAGCAGCACCGGGAACGGCGGCGGCGTGACGCGGCCATCCGCGTGTTCCACGCTGAAGCCCAGCGCGAGCTTCCAGTGCTCCCAGGAGATTTCGTCCGGGATCAGGCTCCCGGTGGCGAAGTTACCCGAACGCAGGGAGATGGCGATAACCATCAGCAGCGGGAACATGATCGCCGCGATAAAAATCAGCAGGCCCAGGTGCGTCGCGAGGAGGCGCAGTTTCTGAGATTTGGGTTGTACCATAGCCATGTTCAGTGCCCTCCTTAGTCAAATTTCATACGTGTGGCTTTCAGGTTCACAATCGCCAGGGCGCCCACCAGCAGGAAGATCAGGGTGGCAATCGCTGCCGCCAGACCGAAGTCCTGACCGCCGCCGCCTTCGAAGGCGATACGGTAGGTGTAGCTCACGAGCAGATCGGTATAGCCTGCCGGCGTGGTGGTGCCAAGACGGTCCGGACCGCCGTTGGTCAACAGCTGAATCAGCACGAAGTTGTTAAAGTTAAAGGCGAAGCTGGCAATCATCAGCGGGGTGAGCGGCTTGATGAGCAGCGGCAGCGTAATCTTAAAGAAGTTCTGGAACGGACCCGCGCCGTCCATCGCCGAAGCTTCGTACAGGTCATCCGGGATGGCCTTCAGCAGCCCCATGCACAGGATCATCATGTACGGATAACCGAGCCAGGTGTTCACGATGATGATCATCGAGCGGGCGGTGGTCGGGTCGCTGAACCAGGCCGGTTTGATGCCGAACAGCGCGCTCAGCATCATGTTGATTTCACCGAAGCTCTGGTTAAACAGCCCTTTGAAAATCAGAATCGAGATAAATGACGGTACGGCATACGGCAGAATCAGCAGCACGCGGTAAATCGCTTTGCCCTTCAGGGATTCCCACTGGACCAGACAGGCCAGCACCATACCCACGGCCACGGTGAGGATCACGGTCAGTACGGAGAAAACCACCGTCCAGACGAAGATGGCGAAGAACGGTTTCTGAATGCCTTCGTCGGTAAACACGCGGGTAAAGTTGTCCCAGCCGATGGTGACGGTGTAGCCCGGGCTGAGCTTGTCATCACCCCATTTGCCGTCGGCAGTAATGGACTGATAGAAACCAATGTCGTTATTCGGACGGTACTTCACGCCGCTCTGGTTGTTGGTCAGCGTGCCGTCATCCGCCAGGGTATAGAGCGGTTGGGTGCCGGAGAACTGGCGCAGCGAGCTCATGATCACTTTGCTGTCGTCTGGCAGCACGGCGGTGAGCTGGGTCAGCGCCTGACGGTTTTGGGTGATGACGCGCAGGTTGGCACGTTCACCTTCCGGCAGGGCCTGGGCCTCTTTTAAGGCCAGCTTCTGCTCGCCGCCAAATTTGAAGGCGTCAGAGACATAGTATTTCCCGCTTGCTTCGTCAGTAAGCGCTAACTTCCATTCGTTGCCTGCAGGATACAGGCCGAAGTTAAAGGTCTTGCCTGCCTGGTATGAGCGGTCCAGCAGGACCTGCTGCGCGCGTTCCTGCGCAAGCTGGTTGGTGCTGCTGTAGTTGGTAAACGCAATGGCGACGGTACAAATCAACGGGAACAGGACAAACAGCCCCATCCCGGCCACGCCCGGGTAGACATAGCGCCAGGCATAGGCTTTACGGTTGGCGAAAATATACAGGCCAGCAGAGCTCAAAATCAGCGTCATGATGGCGAACAGATATTCCCCTTGTACGTACATTAAAACAACAAGGTAACCCACCAGCAGACACAGCAGACCGATCGCTGACCATTTCAGCGCGTCGCTTTGCCACCAGCGTTTCTTTTTAATGACATCCATGGGGTTCTTCCTCTACAACGGTGGAATCTTATCGTCAGGTGGCGCTGCGCTTACCTGACCTACGGATCGTGCCGTAGTCGTAGGGCGGGTAAGCGCACGCGCTACCCGCCGTTTTTCAGACTTACTTAGTAATACGACCCTGAGCATCTTTCAGCGCGGCATCGACAGTCTGACGACCGCTTGCAGCGTTGATAACCGCGGTACGGGTGGCGTACCAGAATGCGGCCATCTGTGGGATGTTCGGCATGATTTCGCCTTTCTGGGCGTTATCCATGGTGGCCGCGATACGTGGGTCTTTCGCCAGCTGATCCTGGAAGGATTTCAGCGCAACGGCACCCAGCGGTTTGTCCTTGTTCACTTCATCCAGACCCTGATCGGTCAGCAGGTAGTTTTCCAGGAACTCTTTCGCCAGCTCTTTGTTCGGGCTGGCGGCGTTGATGCCTGCGCTCAGCACGCCAACGAACGGTTTAGACGGCTTGCCTTTGAAGGTTGGCAGCAGCGTCACGCCGTAATTGACTTTGCTCTTGTCGATGTTGGTCCAGGCCCACGGACCGTTGATGGTCATCGCGGTTTCGCCTTTGTTGAACGCCGCTTCCGCGATGGAGTAATCGGTATCCGCGTTCATGTGTTTGTTCTTGATCAGGTCGACCAGGAAGGTCAGGCCCGCTTTCGCGCCCGCGCTGTCGACGCCCACGTCTTTCACGTCGTATTTGCCGTTTTCAAACTTGAACGCGTAACCGCCGTCGGCAGCAATCAGCGGCCAGGTGAAGTACGGCTCTTGCAGGTTGAACATCAGGGCGGATTTACCTTTCGCCTTCAGCTCTTTATCCAGTTTCGGGATCTCTTCCCAGGTTTTCGGTGGGTTAGGGACCAGGTCTTTGTTGTAAATCAGAGACAGGGCTTCAACCGCGACAGGGTAAGCGATCAGCTTGCCGTTATAGCGAACGGCGTCCCAGGTGAACGGGAACAGTTTGTCCTGGAAAGCTTTGTCCGGGGTGACTTCAGCCAGCAGGCCAGACTGTGCGTAACCGCCAAAACGGTCATGCGCCCAGAAGATGATGTCCGGGCCGTCGCCGGTTGCCGCAACCTGCGGGAATTTCTCTTCCAGTTTGTCCGGGTGCTCTACGGTCACTTTGATGCCGGTGTCTTTCTCGAATTTTTTGCCCACTTCGGCCAGGCCGTTATAGCCCTTGTCGCCGTTAATCCAGATAACCAGCTTGCCTTCTTCAATTTTGGCGAGCGCCGGTGCGGAAATCATCATTGCTGCAAGGGCGGACAATGCGAAAACGCGTGCGCCAGTCTTGATATTCATATCTGCCATCCTTTTTGGTGATGTCTCGTGGTATGACTTCAGTGGTTCAACGTGACTCAGTCTCCTTATTTGACATCCTCTTTCCATCCTCCCAACCCCTACGCCCCACCCCCCGTTTGTGTGATCTCTGTTGCATAAATTTAAGTTATGAGTGCTGGCGCACATAAAAACGCACTGAATTTTGCAGGCGGCTTCACGAATTTTGCCTCAGCCCGCCCACGCCGGTCGCAGAGCCTGCTCTCTCATCCTCCCGCCTCCTCCCCCATAAAAAAGCCGGGGGGTGGAGGATTCGTGAAAGTAATGGATCCCCCATAGTCACCTTATCTTGAATGTTTCTGTCGGTGACAGGTTGTAACGAAGGGAGAAGGGCATGGCGAGCGTACAGCTGCGTAATGTAACGAAAGCCTGGGGTGACGTTGTGGTGTCGAAAGACATCAATCTGGACATCCACGAAGGTGAATTCGTGGTATTTGTCGGCCCATCAGGCTGCGGTAAATCAACCCTGCTGCGTATGATTGCCGGTCTTGAAACCATCACCAGCGGCGACCTGCTGATCGGTGATACCCGAATGAATGACATCCCGCCTGCCGAACGTGGCGTAGGCATGGTGTTCCAGTCTTATGCACTCTATCCCCATCTTTCCGTCGCCGAGAACATGTCCTTTGGTTTGAAGCTGGCCGGCGCGAAGAAAGAGGTGATTAACCAGCGCGTGACGCAGGTGGCGGAAGTACTACAGCTGGCGCACCTGCTGGAGCGTAAACCGAAAGCGCTTTCCGGCGGTCAGCGTCAGCGTGTGGCGATTGGCCGTACCCTGGTCGCCGAGCCGCGCGTCTTCCTGCTCGACGAACCGCTTTCCAACCTGGATGCCGCCCTGCGCGTCCAGATGCGTATCGAAATCTCCCGTCTGCACAAGCGTCTTGGCCGCACGATGATTTACGTCACCCACGATCAGGTCGAAGCGATGACCCTCGCCGACAAAATCGTGGTGCTGGATGCCGGTCGCGTGGCGCAGGTGGGCAAACCGCTGGAGCTGTATCACTACCCGGCAGACCGCTTTGTTGCGGGCTTCATTGGCTCGCCAAAGATGAACTTCCTGCCCGTCAAAGTGACCGCGACAGCCATTGAACAGGTACAGGTGGAGCTGCCAAACCGCCAGCAGGTCTGGCTGCCGGTCGACAGCGCCAACGTACAGGTGGGGGCAAATATGTCCCTCGGTATTCGTCCTGAGCATTTACTGCCGAGCCACATTGCCGATGTGACGCTGGAAGGTGAGGTTCAGGTCGTCGAACAGCTTGGTCACGAAACACAGATTCATATCCAGATCCCCGCCATCCGTCAGAACCTGGTCTACCGCCAGAATGACGTGGTGTTGGTAGAAGAGGGTGCCACATTCGCTATCGGCTTGCCGCCAGAGCGCTGCCATCTGTTCCGTGAGGATGGCACCGCATGTCGTCGGTTGCACAAAGAGCCAGGCGTTTAAGCAATCCCAAAAGAAGACACGAAACCGACAGGTGAAGTGTTCAAAGAAAAGCAATGATCTCAGGAGATAGAATGATGATTACTCTGCGCAAACTTCCTCTGGCAGTTGCCGTCGCAGCGGGCGTAATGTCTGCTCAGGCACTGGCCGTGGATTTCCATGGTTATGCTCGTTCCGGTATCGGCTGGACGGGTAGTGGCGGCGAACAGCAGTGCTTCCAGGCAACCGGTGCCCAAAGTAAATACCGTCTGGGTAACGAATGTGAAACCTATGCGGAACTGAAGCTGGGCCAGGAAGTGTGGAAAGAAGGCGACAAGAGCTTCTACTTCGACACCAACGTAGCGTACTCCGTGGCGCAACAGAACGACTGGGAAGCTACCGACCCGGCGTTCCGTGAAGCCAACGTGCAGGGTAAAAACCTGATTGAGTGGCTGCCAGGTTCCACCATCTGGGCCGGTAAGCGCTTCTATCAGCGTCATGACGTTCACATGATCGACTTCTACTACTGGGATATTTCAGGTCCTGGTGCCGGTATCGAAAACGTCGATCTGGGCTTCGGTAAACTGTCTCTGGCAGCGACCCGTTCTCAGGAAGCAGGCGGCTCATACATCTTCACCAGCAACGATATCTATCATGACTTCAAAGACACCGCTAACGACGTCTTCGATGTGCGCTTGGCGCAGATGGAAATCAACCCGGGCGGCACGCTGGAGTTGGGTGTTGACTATGGCCGAGCTAACAAAACTGACGGTTACAGCTTCGCTGACGGCGCATCTAAAGATGGCTGGATGTTCACCGCTGAACATACCCAGAGCATGCTGAAAGGCTACAACAAGTTTGTTGTCCAGTACGCTACCGATGCAATGACCACTCAGGGCAAAGGTATTCCGCAGGGTTCCTTCACCGGCAACAACTATGACAAAGACGCTGAAATTGGTGTTGTAAATAACAAGATTAACAACAACGGTTCCCTGGTTCGTATTCTCGACCACGGTGCGATCTCTCTGGGTGACAGCTGGGATCTGATGTACGTCGGTATGTATCAGGATATCGATCGTGACGACAACAACGGTACGACCTGGTACACCGTGGGTGTGCGCCCAATGTATAAATGGACGCCAATCATGAGCACCTTGCTTGAAGTTGGCTACGACAACGTTAAGTCGCAGAAAACTGACGATACCAACAACCAGTACAAAATTACCCTTGCACAGCAATGGCAGGCCGGTAACAGCATCTGGTCCCGTCCAGCGATCCGTGTCTTCGCAACTTACGCGAAGTGGGATGAGAAATGGGGTTATGACAACGGCATTGCAAAAAGCGATACCAAAGCCACAACCTACAGCCGTGGTGACAACGATGAGTGGTCCTTCGGCGCCCAGATGGAAATCTGGTGGTAATCCCGTCTTAATCTGACGTAATGACCAAACTGAGGGGCGCAAGCCCCTCAATCCTTGGGACGGCGCGCTATTGCCTGGCTACCGCTGACCTGTGCATTTTGAGGTGATAACAATGAAAATGAACAAAACTCTCCTTGCCCTTTGTTTATCCGCAGGGTTGCTGGCGAGCGCGCCTGCTGTAACGCTCGCTAATGTGAATTTCGTTCCGCAAAACACAACATCCGCGCCGGCCATTCCGGCAGCTGCGTTGCAACAGCTGGTCTGGACGCCTGTCGATCAATCTAAAGCCCAAACGACCCAGCTCTCGACGGGGGGGCAACCGCTTAATGTTCCGGGTATTAGTGGTCCAGTGGTCGCGTACAGCGTGCCCGCTAACATTGGCGAACTGACGTTAACGCTCTCCAGTGAAGTCAATAAACAGACCAGCGTCTTTGCGCCGAACGTGCTGATTCTTGACCAGAACATGACGCCTTCTGCGTTCTTCCCGAGCGAATATTTTACCTATCAGGAACCGGGTGTCATGAGCGCCGATCGCCTGGAAGGGGTAATGCGCCTGACGCCTGCGCTGGGTCAGCAGAAAATTTATGTACTCGTCTTCACCACGGAAAAAGATTTGCAGCAAACCACCACGCTGCTTGATCCTGCGAAGGCCTATGCCAAAGGCGTAGGTAACGCCGCACCGGATATCCCGGATCCGATCGCCCGCCACACCACTGACGGCCTTGTGAAGCTGAAAGTGTCGACCAGCAGTGCGTCCAGCGTCCTGGTCGGCCCGCTGTTTGGCTCCTCCGGTACCGGCCCTGTCACCGTGGGCAACACCGCTGCGCCTGCCTATACTGCGCCCGCTGCCACGGCAGCCGCACCGGTAGCGACCGCAGCGCCGGCCCCGGCGAAGAAAGCGGAGCCGGTGCTTAACGACACCGAAGAATACTTCAACAATGCCATCAAGCAGGCGGTGAAGCGCGGCGATGTCGATAAAGCGCTGAAGCTGCTTGATGAAGCCGAACGTTTAGGTTCAACCACTGCCCGTTCCACCTTTATCAGCAGTGTAAAAGGCAAGGGGTAACCGTTTCCCCACAATGCTGATTTGTTAGTCGTTTGGTGCGCCTGAGTGGGCGCACTTTTTTTCGTCTCCGCCGGGCTGTTGCACTCTTGTTGCGATCGTGATCCTTAAATAACGTTTGGCCCCCCTCAATCCGCGTTTCTGCGATACAATGCCTGTACGTTATGTATCGGAGAGTCTGGCATGTCACACCCTGCGCTAACGCAACTGCGTGCGCTGCGCTATTTCGACCAAATACCTGCGCTTGATCCGCAGCAGCTGGACTGGCTGTTGCTGGAAGATTCCATGACAAAACGTTTTGAGCAGCAGGGAAAAACGGTCACGGTGACCCTGATTCAGGAAGGGTTTGTCTCCGGCGATGAGATCGCCAACGAGCTGCCGCTGCTGCCGCACGAGCCACGTTACTGGCTGCGTGAAATTTTACTCTGCGCTGACGGCGAGCCGTGGCTTGCCGGACGGACGGTGGTGCCCGAGTCCACTTTGTCCGGGCCCGAGCTGGCGCTGCAACGTCTGGGGAAAACGCCGCTGGGGCGTTACCTTTTCACCTCGTCTGAGCTTACCCGGGATTTTATTGAGATTGGTCGTGATGCTGAACTTTGGGGGCGTCGTTCCCGCCTTCGCCTGAGCGGTAAACCGTTAATTCTGACGGAGCTTTTTTTACCGGCATCACCGTTGTACTAAGAGGAAGAAAAAATGGAGTGGAGCCTGACGCAGAATAAGCTGTTGGCGTATCACCGCTTAATGCGTACCGATAAACCGATTGGCGCGTTACTGTTGCTGTGGCCGACCTTATGGGCGCTGTGGGTCGCCACGCCGGGCGTGCCGCCGCTGTGGATCCTCGGCGTGTTTGTTGCTGGCGTCTGGCTGATGCGCGCAGCGGGCTGCGTGGTCAATGATTATGCCGATCGTAAATTCGACGGCCATGTAAAGCGGACTGCCGGTCGTCCGTTACCCAGCGGACAGGTGACCGGGAAAGAAGCTCGCGTGCTGTTTGCTGTTCTGGTGCTGCTCTCTTTCCTGCTGGTGTTAACCCTGAACACCATGACCATACTGCTTTCCGTTGCGGCGCTGGCACTGGCCTGGGTTTATCCGTTTATGAAGCGCTATACCCACCTGCCTCAGGTGGTGCTGGGCGCAGCGTTTGGCTGGTCGATTCCAATGGCGTTTGCGGCAGTTAGTGAGTCCTTACCGCTCAGCTGCTGGCTGATGTTCCTGGCGAACATACTTTGGGCCGTGGCTTACGACACGCAATACGCGATGGTTGACCGCGACGATGACCTGAAAATTGGCATCAAATCCACCGCCATCCTCTTTGGCCGTCAGGACAAGCTGATTATCGGGATTCTGCAGGTCGCCGTGCTGGCGCTGATGGTGGCGATTGGCCGCCTGAACGGGCTGAACTGGGAGTTTTACTGGTCGGTGCTGGTGGCGGGGCTGCTGTTTGCGTACCAGCAAAAGCTGATTGCGAAGCGCGAACGCGACGCCTGCTTCAAGGCGTTTATGAACAATAACTACGTCGGTCTGGTGCTGTTTTTAGGCCTGGCGATGAGCTACTTCTTATAAAAAAAGCCGGGTGGCGGCTTCGCCTTACCCGGCCTACGTTTTAGCAGGATATGTAGGCCCGGTAAGCGTCAGCGCCACCGGGCGTTTTTTTACCGGCGACGCAGCAGCCGCAGCGCGTTCGCCGTCACCAGCACCGTCGCGCCGGTATCCGCCAGCACCGCCAGCCAAAGCCCGGTCATGCCGAGCAGGGTGGTCACCAGGAAAATCCCCTTCAGCCCCAGCGCGATGCCGATGTTCTGGCGGATGTTGGCACGCGTCGCCCGCGCAAGATCGATCATCTGCGCCAGTCCGGTCAGGCGGTTGTGGGTCAGCGCCGCGTCTGCCGTCTCTAGCGCCACGTCGGTGCCGCTGCCCATCGCAATGCCGATGGTGGACGCCTTCATCGCCGGGGCATCGTTAATCCCGTCTCCGACCATCGCCAGCGGGGCGTGCGCGTTCAGCTCCGTTACCGCGCTGACCTTATCCGCCGGCAGTAATCCGGCTTTAAACGCCAGCCCCAGCTCACCGGCAATCGCTGCCGCCGCGCGAGGGTTATCGCCGGTGAGAATCACGCCCTGCACGCCCAGCTGATGCAGCGCCGCCACGGCTTCTTTTGCGTCATCGCGCAGGGTGTCGCGCAGCGCCAGCATCCCTTTTGCGACGCCGTCCTGCATGACGGTCACGACAGTTTGTCCGGTCTGTTCTAACGCCTCCACCTCTGGATGAGAAGACTTGCCCGCCGCGACAATCAGTACCTTTTTACCGTCAACGGTGGCCTCAATCCCGGAGCCTACCAGCGCCCGCTGAGCGGTTGCCGGTGGGATATTCAGCCCGCGCGACTGCGCTTCTCGCACTATCGCCTGCGCCAGCGGGTGAGTGGATCCCTGCTCAACGGCGGCGGCCAGGGTCAGCAGTTCATCTTCACTGATGCCCTGCGAATACACACCGGTCACCTGCGGCTTGCCGATGGTTAACGTACCGGTTTTATCGAAGGCGATATGCTGAACCTGGCTCAGCTGCTCCAGCGCCGCGCCGCCCTTGATCAGCGCTCCGCGACGTGCCGCCGCCGCCAGCCCGGAGGTAATGGCCGCCGGGGTGGAAATCACCAGCGCGCACGGACAGCCGATCAGCAATAGCGTCAGCCCTTTATAAATCCACCCCTCCCACGGCGCGCCAAAGAACAGCGGTGGGACGACGGTGACCAGCAGGGCAACCAGCATAATGGCGGGCGTGTAGATGCGGCTGAAGCGGTCGATAAAGCGTTCGACCGGCGCGCGGCGCTCTTCGGCCTCTTCAATCAGCTTCAGGATGCGGTCGATGGCGCTGTCACCCGGCTCGGAAAGCACGGTGAGCTGCACCAGACGGTCGACGCTGGTGGCGCCAGCAGGCACTTTTTCACCTGCGGCACGTTCAACCGGAATGGACTCACCGGTCAGGGCACTTTCATCAAAGCTCGCGGTGGCGGTAAGCAGCGCGCCGTCGGCAGGCAGGCGTCCGCCTGCCGCGACTTCAATCACGTCGCCCGGACGCAGGGTCGTGATGGCGACCGTTTCACGCGTGCCGTTTACTACGCGCGTGGCGGTTTCCGGCTTCAGCGCTATTAGCGCGCTGACCCCTTTACGCGCCCGGCTCGCCGCCCAGCCCTCAAGACGTTCACCGATTAAGAACAGCAGCAATACCATCGCCGCTTCTGCCGTCGCGCCAATAAACAGCGCGCCGATGGCCGCCACGCTCATCAGCGTTTCAATGGCGAACCAGCTGCCGCTTTTCATCAGACGCAGCGCCTGGCGGGCAATCGGGAACAGCCCGACCAGCGTGGTGGCGATAAACGCCAGGTTGCCGAACGGATGGTTGATCTGTTCCAGCCCCCAGCTCAGGGCCATCATGAGGATCAGGGTAATGAGCGGCAGGTTTTCTTTCAGTGAAGAGGTTTTTTCCGCGGGCGCGGCTTCACTACGCAGGCTGTAACCCGCCTTGCTTACCGCGTCTTCAACCTGTTTGCTGACGTCGTTAACGGCGCTAACCAGCAGCTTTTCGGTGGCGAACAGCACCTGAACGTGGCTGACGCCCGGCACCTGTTTCACCGCATTTTCCACTTTGCGGGCGCAGGCGGCGCAGTCCATGCCGTTAACGACCCAGCTGTAGCGGTTGCCGCTTTCAGGAAGCGTTTGAGTTTGCGTTTCGCACGCGCCTTCGCAGCAGCAGTCGTCTTTCGACGGAACGGGACTGAGCTTAAGCGCCGAGAATTGAGGGACTTTTTTGGGTGTTTCTGGAGTCGACATGGCAGTCTCCGGCAATGATAATTTTCTCATTAACCGCAGCATACACTCTGGAGTCGACTCCAGAGTCAAGCGTTATTTAGATATACAGCGAACGCACAATCAGGAAATGCCCGGCAAAGTAACAGGCGGCGGCAATCGCGTTATCCGCCCGGAAACGGCGGCGATAGTGGCTGCCCAGCCACACGATATTCCCAATCAGCAGCAGCGCGGCCCCGAAGAACGCGGACATCGCCGGAGCGGTCGGACGGAAGAACCACAGTTCACCTGCCAGCCATACCATCACCAGCGTCATGGCGATAAACGTGCAGATCGGCAACCGCATCTCTTCCAGACGCGACCAGATCACCGCGATCAGCAGGGCACCAATCACCAGCAGGACCAGCGGCAGCGGCCAGAAGAAAGAGAGCGTCATCTGGCTGGCGAAGTAGATGGTATACAGCAGATGCGACAGGAAAAATGCCCCTACGGCATACAGCAGGCGCTGGCGCGGCAGCAGGGTTAAGGCATCGCCAATCAGAGAGGCGCACAGCCCGGCGAGGACCAGATAGCTGACGGCATTAAACATCGGTGCTTGCCAGGCCAGCAGCAACAGGAGCAACAGCGTGACGGGTTTAAACAGCCAGCGCTGCCAGGTGGGACCACGGTACGACGCATCGACATAAAGCCATGCGGAAAAACAGACAGCGATAAATGACCAAAGCATATTAACTCCCTGTATCTGTTAAGTCTGAATAATCAGTTTCTGATCCAGTGTAGTGACGCGGGCGGGCGTTTGGCAATGCCGGGGAAGGCAGGGTATCCTGAATTCCGCATAATCTGATGGGATAGTTGAATGAGCAAGATGCCGCTGTTTTTCATTATCGTGGTGGCGATTATCGTCATTGCCGCCTCGTTCCGCTTCGTGCAGCAGCGCCGCGAGAAGGCGGATAACGATGCCGCGCCGCTGATGCAAAAGCGCGTGGTGGTGACGAACAAACGCGAAAAGCCGCTCAATGACCGCCGCTCGCGCCAGCAGCAGGTGACGCCTGCGGGCACAACAATGCGTTATGAAGCGAGCTTTAAGCCGGAAACGGGCGGCCTGGAGATAACCTTCCGCCTGGAGGCGCAGCAGTACCACCAGCTGACGGTGGGAGAGAAAGGAACGCTGAGTTACAAAGGATCGCGGTTTGAGGGGTTTGTTCCGGAGTTGTAACGCCGGGCGGCACTGTGTTTGCCCGGCCTACGTGGTTTCGTAGGCCCGGTAAGCGAAGCGCCACCGGGCGACTAAACGCACCTTACTTCTTCACCTGCGCCTTAAACTTCTTCATCCACACCAGCAGCTCAAACACGCCGAAAATAAACACGCGCAGCTGCTGCCAGCCCGTCATCTGCGGGCCGTCTTTCGGCAGACCGTTTTTCAGCATCACCATCTGCAGGGCGTGCATGAACGAGGTGAAAATCAGCGCCACGTTAACGAAAATATTCATCGGGCGCGGGAACGGGTGCACCAGGTTGAGCAGCAAAAACGCCCAGACGCCCAGCATCAGCAGACGTCCCAGATTAATCAGTACCGGCATCGGATCCTCCTTGTGCCTGACGGTGATACAGACGATAAGCAACCTGACCTGCCACTTTTTCACGGTGCAGATCCCAGTGAGCGGGAACCGGCGGCAAACCGTTTTCCACTTCGCTTTCCACGTAAATCAATGCGTCATCCGCCAGCCAGCCGTTTTGCTCCAGCAGGGATAACGTTTCTTCCAGCAGCCCCTTGCGGAACGGCGGGTCGACAAACACCACGGTGTGCGGCGTGCCCTTTTGCGCGAGGAAGCTCAGCGTGTTGGTGTTCACCACTTTCGCGTTGCTCGCTTTCAGCGTCGCCAGATTTTGCTGCAGCGTCTGCGCCACGCCGCGCTCCATCTCCAGCAGCGTGGCGCTGGCAGCATAGCGCGACAGCGCTTCCAGCCCGAGCGCGCCGCTACCGGCGAAGCAGTCCAGGCAGCGGGCGTCTACCATTGACGGGGCCAGCCAGTTAAACAGCGTCTCGCGCACGCGGTCGGTAGTAGGGCGTAAACCGGGGCTGTCCGGCACCGGTAATTTCCGGCCTCGCCACTGACCGCCGATAATACGAATTTGACCGGCCGGGGCGCGGTTGGGTTTCTTCATCTCAGGAAAGCTCTGTTAACAATTGGCCTGCGATTGCGGGCGGTGATGTCAATTAAGTAAAGTGTTAGACTATTTCATCATTTTTTTAGCTTCCATGTATATAGCGCCGCGAGGAGTGTAGTCGCAGATGGCAAAACAAAAAAAACGTGGCTTCTTTTCCTGGCTGGGCTTCGGTGAAAAAGAGCAAGAAACAGAACAGAAAACCGAAGAGCAACAAGCCGTTGAAGAGCCATCGCAGCCTGAAACGCCAGTAGAAACCGCCGCGGTTGTCGATGCGGAAGAAACGGCGCACAGCAAAGAAGAGGTTGAAACCTTTGCTGAAGAGGTGGTTGAGGTCACTGAACAGGTTCAGGAGAGCGAGAAGCCAGAACCGGTTGTCGTAGAAGCCGCTATCGAAGCGCCACAGGCCGCTATCGAACACGAAGCGCTTCCGCTGCCGGAAGAGGTCAAAGACGAAGCGGTGTCTGCCGAAGAGTGGCAGGCCGAAGCGGAAACCGTTGAAATCGTTGAGGCGGTGGAAGAAGAAGCGGCGCTCGAGCCGGAGCTGACCGACGAAGAGCTGGAAGCCCAGGCGCTGGCGGCGGAAGCGGCTGAAGAAGCGGTCATCGTTGTGCCGGTAGAAGAGCAGGCCGAAGAAGAGATCGTTCAGGAGCAGGAAAAACCGACCAAAGAAGGTTTCTTCGCGCGCCTGAAGCGCAGCCTGCTTAAAACCAAAGAAAACTTAGGTTCCGGATTTATCAGTCTGTTCCGCGGCAAGAAGATCGACGACGATCTGTTTGAAGAGCTGGAAGAGCAACTGCTGATTGCGGACGTTGGGGTGGAAACCACCCGTAAGATCATCACTAATCTGACCGAAGGGGCGAGCCGCAAGCAATTGCGTGACGCCGAAGCGCTGTACGGCCTGCTGAAAGACGAGATGGGTGAAATTCTCGCAAAAGTTGACGAACCGCTTAATATTGAAGGCAAAACGCCATTTGTTATTCTGATGGTTGGGGTGAACGGCGTGGGTAAAACCACCACCATCGGCAAGCTGGCGCGTCAGTTCGAGCAGCAGGGCAAATCGGTGATGCTGGCGGCGGGCGATACCTTCCGTGCGGCGGCGGTTGAGCAGCTGCAGGTCTGGGGCCAGCGCAACAACATCCCGGTGATTGCTCAGCATACCGGCGCGGATTCCGCATCCGTGATCTTTGACGCCATCCAGGCGGCGAAGGCGCGCAACGTGGACGTGCTGATTGCCGATACCGCAGGGCGTTTGCAGAACAAATCGCATCTGATGGAAGAGCTGAAGAAGATCGTTCGCGTCATGAAGAAGCTGGACGAAGACGCACCGCATGAAATTATGCTGACCATTGATGCCAGCACCGGACAAAACGCCATCAGCCAGGCGAAGCTGTTCCATGAAGCGGTAGGACTGACGGGGATCACGCTGACCAAACTGGACGGCACCGCGAAAGGCGGGGTGATCTTCTCCGTAGCCGACCAGTTCGGCATTCCTATCCGTTACATCGGTGTGGGCGAGCGTATTGAGGATTTACGTCCGTTTAAGGCGGACGACTTTATTGAGGCATTATTTGCCCGAGAGGACTAACAATGATTCGCTTTGAACACGTCAGCAAGGCCTATCTCGGTGGGAGACAAGCGCTGCAGGGGGTGACCTTCCACCTGCAGCCGGGCGAGATGGCATTCCTGACCGGCCATTCCGGCGCGGGGAAAAGTACCCTGCTCAAGCTTATCTGTGGGATCGAGCGGCCAAGCGCCGGAAAAATCTTTTTCAGCGGCCATGAGATCAGCCGTCTGAAAAACCGTGAGGTGCCGTTCCTGCGTCGTCAGATCGGCATGATTTTCCAGGATCACCACCTGCTGATGGATCGCACCGTTTTCGATAACGTGGCCATTCCGCTGATTATTGCCGGCGCCAGCTATGACGATATCCGCCGCCGCGTCTCTGCGGCGCTGGATAAGGTCGGGCTACTGGACAAAGCGAAGAACTTCCCGATCCAGCTCTCCGGCGGTGAACAGCAGCGCGTGGGTATCGCCCGCGCGGTGGTGAACAAGCCTGCCGTGCTGCTGGCGGATGAACCGACCGGTAACCTGGACGATGCCCTGTCAGAAGGGATTTTGCGTCTGTTTGAGGAGTTTAACCGCGTAGGGGTTACCGTATTGATGGCAACGCACGACATCGGGCTGATTTCCCGTCGTTCGTACCGCATGCTGACCCTGAGCGACGGGCATTTGCACGGAGGCCACGGTGAACAAGCGTGATGCAATAAACCAGATTCGGCAGTTCGGGAACCGGTTTGACCGTTTCCGTAAGCCGCAGGGCGGGGGTGACGGCAATCGTAATGCACCGAAGCGCCAGAAGGCCGCGCCAAAACCGGCCTCCCGCAAAACCAACGTCTTTAACGAGCAGGTGCGCTACGCGTTCCACGGCGCGCTGCAGGACCTGAAAAGCAAACCGCTGGCGACGTTCCTGACGGTGATGGTAATCGCCATCTCCCTGACGCTGCCAAGCGTCTGCTACATGGTTTACAAGAACGTCAACCAGGCAGCGTCGCAGTATTATCCGTCTCCGCAGATCACGGTCTATCTGGATAAAGCGCTCGACGATAACGCGGCGGCGCAGGTGGTTGGGCAAATTCAGGCCGAGCAGGGCGTGGAGAAGGTCAACTATCTCTCACGTGAAGACGCGCTGGGCGAGTTCAGGAACTGGTCTGGCTTTGGCGGCGCGCTGGATATGCTCGAGGAGAACCCGCTGCCCGCCGTGGCGGTGGTGATCCCGAAGCTGGATTTCCAGGGGACCGATTCGCTTAACACCCTGCGCGATCGCATCACGCGCATTAAGGGCATTGATGAAGTGCGCATGGATGACAGCTGGTTTGCGCGTCTCGCTGCTTTGACCGGGCTGGTAGGCCGCGTCGCGGCGATGATTGGCGTGCTGATGGTGGCGGCGGTCTTCCTCGTCATTGGCAACAGCGTACGCCTGAGCATCTTCGCTCGTCGCGATACCATCAACGTGCAGAAACTGATTGGTGCGACGGATGGCTTCATCCTCCGACCGTTCCTTTACGGTGGCGCACTGCTCGGTTTTTCCGGCGCATTTCTTTCACTGATATTGTCAGAAATTTTGGTGATGCGGCTTTCCTCTGCCGTGACTGAAGTGGCGCAGGTTTTCGGAACCAAGTTTGATATCAGCGGCTTAGGGTTCGATGAGTGCCTCTTACTGCTGCTGGTGTGTTCGATGATTGGGTGGGTGGCAGCGTGGCTGGCAACCGTTCAACATTTACGTCACTTTACTCCCGACTAATAAAAGCGTGATATAATCTTTCCCTGCACCGAGATGTTCGCTCTGCAGGGAAAGCGTCCCTGTTGTCTCTTCCCCTGTTATCATCTCCATGTCACATTTTGTGCGTAATTTATTCACCGTTGCACCTGGAACTTGTGGATAAAATCACTGTCTGATAAAAGAGTGAATGCTAATCTCGTTGCTCAAACGCTTTGGCATGGTTGTTGCCTGACGGGGACAGCCTGGACCAGAAGAAACACTGAGAGGAATGAATGACCAAAGAAATGCAAACTTTAGCTTTAGCCCCTGTTGGTAACCTGGAATCCTATATCCGGGCTGCGAACACCTGGCCGATGTTAACGGCCGAGGAAGAAAAGGAGCTTGCTGAAAAGCTGCATTACCAGGGCGATCTGGAAGCAGCGAAAAAGCTGATCCTGTCTCACCTGCGCTTTGTTGTTCACATTGCTCGTAATTATGCGGGCTATGGCCTGCCGCAGGCGGACTTGATTCAGGAAGGTAACATCGGCCTGATGAAGGCTGTGCGTCGCTTTAACCCGGAAGTGGGGGTGCGACTGGTCTCCTTCGCCGTCCACTGGATCAAAGCAGAAATTCATGAATACGTGCTGCGCAACTGGCGTATCGTGAAAGTCGCCACGACAAAAGCGCAACGCAAACTGTTCTTCAACCTGCGTAAAACCAAGCAGCGTCTGGGCTGGTTCAATCAGGATGAAGTGGAAATGGTCGCGCGCGAGCTGGGCGTATCCAGCAAAGACGTACGTGAGATGGAATCCCGTATGGCCGCGCAGGACATGACCTTCGATATGTCCTCCGACGACGATGCATCTGACAGCCAGCCGATGGCACCGGTTCTGTATCTGCAGGATAAAACCTCTAACTTTGCTGACGGCATCGAAGAGGATAACTGGGAAGATCAGGCCGCGAACAAGCTGAGCTATGCGATGGAAGGCCTCGACGAACGTAGCCAGGATATTATCCGCGCCCGCTGGCTGGACGAAGACAACAAGTCCACGCTGCAGGAGCTGGCCGACCGCTACGGCGTCTCTGCGGAACGTGTCCGTCAGCTTGAAAAGAACGCCATGAAGAAACTTCGCGCCGCTATCGAAGCGTAATTAACGCGAAGTACACCGAGAACCCCTGGATGAGAGTCTGGGGGTTTTGTTTTTTTAGCGCCCGCTCTGGCGAATTCCCTCCCCCTGGCAAACACTTACTGATGCGCTAAGCAGGCGACTTTCTCAGGGGGACAGGGTGAAAAACAACGAACTGAACGACCGGCGGTTACAGGCGACGCCGCGCGGCATTGGCGTGATGTGTAACTTCTATGCCGATAAAGCCGAAAACGCCACGGTGTGGGACGTGGAAGGCAATGAGTACATCGACTTCGCCGCCGGGATCGCGGTGCTGAATACCGGCCATCGCCATCCTAAAGTCATTTCCGCCATCGAAAAACAACTCCACGCGTTTACCCACACGGCCTACCAGATTGTGCCGTACGAAGGCTACGTGGCGCTTGCCGAGCGCATCAACCAGCGCGTGCCGATTGACGGCCCGGCCAAAACCGCGTTCTTCTCGACGGGGGCTGAGGCGGTCGAAAACGCGGTGAAAATTGCCCGCGCCTTTACCAAACGCCCCGGCCTTATCACCTTCGGCGGCGCGTTCCACGGCCGCACCTTTATGACCATGGCGCTGACCGGCAAAGTTGCGCCGTACAAGCTCGGATTCGGACCCTTCCCCGGCTCGGTGTATCACGCCCAGTATCCGAATGAACTGCACGGCGTCAGCACGGCGGAAGCGTTGAAAAGCCTGGAACGCATCTTTAAAGCGGATATTGCCCCTGACCAGGTCGCGGCGATTATTCTCGAACCGGTTCAGGGAGAGGGCGGTTTCAACATCGCCCCGGCTGATTTTATGCAGGCGCTGCGCGCCCTGTGCGATACCCACGGCATTTTGCTGATTGCCGACGAGGTGCAAAGCGGTTTCGCCCGCACCGGCAAGCTGTTCTCGATGGAACACCACTGCGTGAAGCCCGATCTGATCACTATGGCGAAAAGCCTGGCGGGTGGGATGCCGCTCTCGGCGGTGTCGGGCCGTGCTGAAGTGATGGATGCCCCAGCGCCGGGTGGGCTGGGCGGTACCTACGCGGGTAACCCGCTGGCGATTGCGGCAGCGCACGCCGTGCTGGACGTGATTGATGAGGAAGATCTCTGCACGCGATCGGCGCATCTTGGCCATCACCTGGTGGAAGTGTTGAACAAGGCGAAGGAACACTGCCCGTATATCGCGGATATCCGCGCGCAGGGCTCGATGGTGGCGGTGGAGTTCAACGATCCGCAAACGGGTCAGCCTTCGCCGGAATTTACCCGCCAGGTGCAGGAGCGTGCATTGCTGGAAGGTCTGCTGCTTCTGAGCTGCGGCGTCTACGGCAACGTCATTCGTTTCCTCTATCCGTTGACGATTCCCGAAGTGCAGTTCCGTAAAGCGCTGGACATTATCTCCGCGTCGCTGACACGTTAAAGCCACATGCCCGGCGGAACTCTCTGCCGGGCTTATCATATATTCATTTCAAATTTGCTATTCCAAAATCATAAAAATGGGGTATGTTTTAGCAGAGTATGCTGAAAAAGCGCGAACAGCACACCTATAACTGAAATAAAGCGCTGCACAACAACATCACAACAATCGTAATAACCATAATAATGGGGAATCTCAGGATGAACATGAAGGGTAAAGCGTTACTGGCAGGATGTATCGCGTTGGCATTCAGCACCATGGCGCAGGCAGACATCAAAGTGGCTGTGGTTGGCGCCATGTCCGGTCCGGTAGCGCAGTACGGCGACCAGGAGTTTACTGGCGCAGAACAGGCGGTTGCAGACATTAACGCTAAGGGCGGTATAAAGGGCGAAAAACTGCAGATCGTAAAATATGATGATGCCTGTGACCCGAAACAGGCGGTCGCGGTCGCGAACAAAGTGGTGAACGACGGGATCAAATACGTTATCGGTCACCTGTGCTCTTCTTCTACTCAGCCCGCGTCTGACATCTACGAAGACGAAGGTATCCTGATGATCACCCCGGCGGCGACCGCACCAGAGCTGACCGCACGCGGTTACAAGCTGACCCTGCGCACCACCGGTCTGGACTCTGACCAGGGCCCAACCGCGGCGAAATACATCGTTGAAAAAGTGAAGCCGAAACGCATTGCCATTGTTCATGACAAGCAGCAGTACGGTGAAGGTCTGGCGCGTTCAGTGCAGGACAACCTCAAGAAAGCCAATGCCGACGTGGTGTTCTTCGACGGGATCACCGCCGGTGAGAAAGACTTCTCCACGCTGGTTGCGCGTCTGAAGAAAGAGAATATCGACTTTGTTTACTACGGCGGCTACCACCCGGAAATGGGCCAGATCCTGCGCCAGGCGCGCGCGGCCGGCCTCAAAACCCAGTTCATGGGCCCGGAAGGCGTGGCGAACGTTTCTTTGTCTAACATCGCGGGTGAATCCGCCGAAGGCCTGCTGGTGACCAAACCGAAGAACTACGACCAGGTCCCTGCGAACAAACCTATCGTAGATGCCATCAAGGCGAAGAAACAGGATCCAAGCGGCGCGTTCGTCTGGACCACCTACGCGGCGCTGCAGTCGCTGCAGGCGGGCCTGAACCAGTCAGCCGATCCGGCTGAGATTGCCACCTGGCTGAAAGCGAACACCGTCGAAACCGTTATGGGGCCTCTCTCCTGGGACACGAAGGGCGACCTGAAGGGCTTCGAGTTCGGCGTGTTTGACTGGCATGCTAACGGCACGGCGACAGACGCCAAATAATTTTCCCGTCGCCTTTCGCGCCGCAGGTGCGTTGGCTGCGTTATTCAACCCCGGTCGCTTACTTATGTAAGCTCCCGGGGATTTCATAACTTGCCGCCTTCCTGCAACACGAAATGCTTGAGAAAATGCGGTAGAAATTGTAGGCCGGGCAAGGCGCAGCCGCCACCCGGCTTTCTTTTAGCGCTTCTCCCACCCGCTCTCCTGCGCCGTAAACCCTAACGCCTGCATAAACGCCGCCATCACGCCGCGGTCTTCCACGCCCACGTCGGTCATCCACCATGAGATCACGCCCGGGTTTTCGCGGAGCACTTCTTCAATTAAATACTGCCCCACGCCGCGACGGCGGGTCACGTCACGCACGCGCAGCGAGTCCAGCGCCCCTTCCGTGCCGCTCAGCGTTACGCGAACGGCGGCCAGAAGACGCTCGTTAAAGCGCGCGGCATAGATACGGTGATTTTCGTCGACGGCCAGCGACGAAGGGGAATATTCCGGCCAGATCTTGCCCAGGTCGATATGATCCTGGTCGCTAAAGGTCACCAGACGCACGATAGTCAGTTTCATTAGCTGCTTGTCCAAATCAAATTGAGTAGGGGCAGTGTACTCAATTTATTCGCTCAGCGGCTTCCTCTTTTTATCGCCGTTTGCCAGGTGATTAGTTTTTTGGCAGCGCGTTGGGCAGTTTGAAAACACATGGATCGAAAAATAAGCAGGATTTTAACCTGAATGGCAGTGATTTATTCGGCGCTTTGTGCCGTTATTTTATGCTGCAAACTGCACTTTTATTTGTTTATCTCTGCCTGATTTCAGAATATTATCTTTGCTTAATCGCCTGAAAAATAGAGATTTTAGTCTGGTTTTTGACAAAAACATGCGCTAAACCATTAAAGGCACTGGTAAAAATAGCGTTGTTCATTAAAAGTACAGAATGCTTTTTAACCATAATAAAACAAAATATAAACACGACATCACGAATGGGGATTCAGAGATGAAAAGGAACGCGAAGACGTTAATCGCGGGGATGGTCGCACTGTCGATCTCGCATGCCGCCATGGCGGAAGACATAAAAGTTGCGGTAGTGGGGGCGATGTCCGGCCCTGTTGCCCAGTGGGGTGACATGGAGTTCAACGGTGCGCGCCAGGCCATCAAAGACATCAACGCTAAGGGCGGCATCAAGGGCGACAAGCTGGTGGGCGTGGAGTATGACGACGCCTGCGATCCGAAACAGGCCGTCGCGGTCGCCAACAAAATCGTCAACGATGGCATCCAGTATGTGATCGGCCACCTGTGCTCATCGTCCACCCAGCCCGCGTCTGACATCTACGAAGATGAAGGCATTCTGATGATCACCCCTGGCGCCACTAACCCTGAGCTGACCCAGCGCGGCTACCAGCACATCATGCGCACCGCCGGTCTGGACTCCTCTCAGGGGCCTACCGCCGCCAAATACATCCTTGAAACCGTCAAGCCGCAGCGTATCGCCATTATTCATGACAAGCAGCAGTACGGCGAAGGCCTGGCGCGCTCCGTTCAGGACGGCCTGAAAAAAGGCGGCGCGAACATCGTCTTCTTCGACGGCATTACCGCCGGTGAGAAAGACTTCTCCGCGCTGATCGCCCGTCTGCAAAAAGAGAATATCGACTTTGTTTACTACGGCGGCTACTACCCGGAGATGGGGCAGATGCTGCGTCAGGCGCGCGCCACCGGTCTGAAAACTCAGTTTATGGGGCCAGAGGGCGTGGGCAATGCCTCCCTGTCCAACATCGCCGGGGATTCTGCCGAAGGCATGCTGGTGACGATGCCAAAACGCTATGACCAGGATCCGGCCAACAAGGCTATCGTGGATGCGCTCAAGGCGCAGAAGAAAGATCCGAGTGGTCCGTACGTCTGGATCACCTATGCCGCCGTACAGTCTCTGGCCACCGCGCTGGATCGTACCGGCAGCAAAGAACCGCTGGATCTGGTGAAAGATTTAAAAGCACACGGGGCGAACACCGTGATTGGGCCGCTGAACTGGGATGAGAAAGGCGATCTGAAGGGATTTGAGTTTGGTGTCTTTAAGTGGCACGCCGACGGTTCGTCTTCGGCCGCCAAATAATTATCCCACCGCCCGGCATGACGGGCGGGTATAAAAAGGTTTGCATATGTCCGAGCAGTTTCTCTATTTCCTGCAGCAGATGTTTAACGGCGTCACGCTGGGAAGCACCTACGCGCTGATCGCCATCGGCTATACGATGGTTTACGGCATTATCGGCATGATCAACTTCGCCCACGGCGAGGTCTACATGATCGGTAGCTATGTCTCCTTTATGATTATCGCCGCCCTGATGATGATGGGCATCGACAGCAGCTGGCTGCTGGTCGCCGCTGGGTTTGTCGGCGCGATTGTGATTGCCAGCGCCTACGGCTGGAGCATCGAGCGCGTGGCCTACCGGCCGGTGCGCAGCTCCAAGCGTCTGATTGCACTGATTTCCGCCATCGGGATGTCGATCTTCCTGCAAAACTACGTCAGCCTGACCGAAGGCTCGCGCGACGTGGCGCTGCCAAGCCTGTTTAACGGCCAGTGGATTGTGGGGGCCAGCGAAAACTTCGCGGCCTCTATCACCACCATGCAGCTGGTTATCTGGGTCGTGACCTTTATTGCGATGCTGGCCCTGACGCTGTTCATCCGCTACTCGCGGATGGGACGCGCCTGCCGCGCGTGCGCAGAAGACCTGAAGATGGCGAGCCTGCTCGGCATCAACACCGACCGCGTGATTGCCCTGACCTTCGTGATTGGCGCCGCGATGGCTGCCGTCGCAGGCGTGCTGCTCGGCCAGTTCTACGGCGTGATCAACCCGTACATCGGCTTTATGGCCGGGATGAAAGCTTTTACCGCGGCGGTGCTGGGCGGTATCGGCAGTATTCCGGGCGCGATGATTGGCGGCCTGATCCTGGGCGTGGCGGAAGCGCTCTCTTCGGCGTATCTGAGCACCGAATATAAAGACGTGGTGTCGTTTGCCCTGCTGATTCTGGTTCTGCTGGTCATGCCTACCGGTATTCTGGGCCGTCCGGAGGTAGAGAAAGTATGAAACCGATGCATTTTGCAATGGCGCTGCTCTCTGCCGCCATGTTCTTCGTGCTGGCGGGCGTCTTTATGGGCGTCCAGCTTGAGCTGAATGGCACCAAACTGGTGGTGGATACCGCCCCCGACATCCGCTGGCAGTGGGTGTTTATCGGTACCGCCGTGGTGTTCCTGTTCCAGCTGCTGCGTCCGCTGTTCCAGAAGTCGCTGAAAAACGTCTCCGGGCCGAAATTCGTCCTGCCGGCCATCGACGGGTCTACCGTTAAGCAGAAGCTGTTCCTCGTGGCGCTGCTGGTGGCTGCCGTGGCGTGGCCGTTCGTGGTGTCTCGTGGAACCGTGGATATCGCTACCCTGACCATGATCTACGTGATCCTCGGTCTCGGTCTGAACGTGGTGGTGGGGCTCTCAGGCCTGCTGGTGCTGGGCTACGGCGGCTTCTACGCCATCGGCGCCTACACCTTCGCGCTGCTGAACCACTATTACGGGCTCGGCTTCTGGACCTGCCTGCCGCTGGCAGGGCTGGTCTCTGCCGCCGCAGGCTTCCTGCTCGGTTTCCCGGTGCTACGCCTGCGCGGTGACTACCTGGCGATTGTGACCTTAGGCTTCGGTGAAATCGTCCGTATCCTGCTGCTGAACAACACCGAAGTGACCGGCGGCCCGAACGGCATAAGCCAGATCCCGAAACCAACCTTCTTTGGCCTGGAGTTCAGCCGTACCGCCCGCGAAGGCGGCTGGGACACCTTCAGTAACTTCTTCGGCGTGAAGTATGACCCGTCCGACCGCGTCATCTGGCTCTATCTGGTGGCGCTGCTGCTGGTGGTCATCACCCTGTTCGTGATTAACCGCCTGCTGCGCATGCCGCTGGGCCGCGCGTGGGAAGCGCTGCGCGAAGATGAGATTGCCTGCCGTTCCCTGGGCCTGAACCCGACCCGCATCAAGCTGACCGCGTTCACCATCAGCGCCGCGTTTGCCGGTTTCGCCGGGACGCTGTTTGCCGCGCGTCAGGGCTTCGTCAGCCCGGAATCGTTCACCTTTGCCGAATCCGCGTTTGTGCTGGCGATTGTGGTGCTGGGCGGGATGGGCTCGCAGTTCGCCGTTATCCTGGCGGCCATCCTGCTGGTGGTCTCGCGCGAGCTGATGCGCGACTTTAACGAATACAGCATGTTAATGCTGGGTGGTTTGATGGTGCTGATGATGATCTGGCGTCCGCAGGGCTTGCTGCCGATGACCCGTCCACAGCTGAAGCTGAAGAACGGGCAAGCGAAAGGAGAACAGGCATGAGTCAGCCATTATTATCCGTTAACGGTCTGATGATGCGTTTTGGCGGCCTGCTGGCGGTCAACAACGTGAATCTGGATCTGCACAAGAAAGAGATTGTCTCCCTGATTGGCCCGAACGGCGCGGGGAAAACCACGGTCTTTAACTGCCTGACCGGCTTCTACAAGCCGACGGGCGGCACCATCATGCTGCGCGATCAGCATCTTGAAGGGCTGCCGGGCCAGCAGATTGCTCGCATGGGCGTGGTGCGTACCTTCCAGCATGTGCGTCTGTTCCGCGAGATGACGGTGATTGAGAACCTGCTGGTGGCGCAGCATCAGCAGCTGAAAACCGGGCTGTTCTCCGGCCTGCTGAAAACCCCGGCCTTCCGCCGCGCCCAGGATGAAGCGCTCGATCGCGCCGCCACCTGGCTCGACCGAATTGGCCTGCTGCAGCACGCCAACCGTCAGGCGAGCAACTTGGCCTACGGCGACCAGCGTCGCCTGGAGATTGTGCGCTGCATGGTGACGCAGCCGGAAATCCTCATGCTCGACGAACCGGCGGCGGGCCTCAACCCGAAAGAGACCAAAGAGCTGGACGAGCTGATTGCCGAGCTGCGCGATCACCACGACACCACCATTCTGCTGATTGAGCACGACATGAAGCTGGTGATGGGCATTTCCGACCGTATCTACGTGGTCAACCAGGGCACGCCGCTGGCAAACGGCACGCCGGAAGAGATCCGCAACAACCCGGACGTGATCCGCGCATACCTGGGTGAGGCATAAGATGGAAAAAGCGATGTTAACGTTCGACAAGGTCAATGCGCACTACGGCAAGATCCAGGCGCTGCACGACGTCAGCCTGCATATCAACCAGGGTGAAATCGTCACCCTGATTGGCGCCAACGGCGCGGGTAAGACCACGCTGCTCGGCACCCTGTGCGGTGACCCGCGCGCCACCAGCGGGCGGATTGTGTTTGACGGCAAAGACATTACCGACTGGCAGACCGCCAGAATCATGCGCGAGGCGGTGGCGATTGTTCCGGAAGGGCGTCGCGTGTTCTCGCGTATGACGGTGGAAGAGAACCTGGCGATGGGCGGCTTCTTCGCCCACCGCGATGAATACCAGACCCGCATCAAGTGGGTGTACGAACTCTTCCCGCGCCTGTGGGAGCGTCGCATCCAGCGTGCGGGCACCATGTCCGGCGGTGAACAGCAGATGCTGGCGATCGGCCGCGCGCTGATGAGCCAGCCGCGCCTGCTGCTGCTGGATGAGCCGTCGCTCGGCCTGGCGCCGATCATCATCCAGCAGATCTTCGACACCATTGAGCAGCTGCGTAAAGAGGGGATGACCATCTTCCTCGTTGAGCAGAACGCCAACCAGGCGCTGAAGCTGGCTGACCGTGGCTACGTGCTGGAGAACGGCCGCGTGGTGCTTGAGGATACCGGAGACGCACTGCTGGCGAACGAAGCGGTGCGGAGCGCTTACCTGGGCGGCTGAGCCGTCTGTATCGCCCGGTGGCGCTGCGCTTACCGGGCCTACAGGGATCGAGTAGGCCGGGTAAGGCGTAGCCGCCACCCGGCTTTTTTAACCACTACACCCCTTCACACAACCATCATCCCCCTGACCCTTTGCTGTCACTTATCTGTAAACAAACAGTTATTTTTCTGTCATTCGAGCATGTCATGTTACCTCGCGAGCATAAAACGCGTGATATCGCGCATCCGGCACAATAAGAGAGATGACAATGACATCGTTACGACACACAGCTTTGGGTCTGGCATTGGGTCTGGCTTTTGCGACGAACGCAATGGCTGTGACGACCATTCCGTTCTGGCATTCCATGGAAGGGGAGTTGGGTAAAGAAGTTGACTCCCTGGCGCAGCGTTTCAACGACACCCATCCGGATTACAAAATTGTGCCGGTGTACAAAGGCAACTACGAGCAGAGCCTGAGCGCGGGCATCGCCGCCTTCCGTACCGGCAACGCGCCTGCACTGTTACAGGTTTATGAAGTGGGCACCGCCACCATGATGGCCTCCAAAGCCATCAAGCCGGTGTATGAAGTGTTCAAAGAAGCGGGTATTAACTTCGATGAATCCCAGTTCGTGCCAACCGTAGCGGGTTACTACACCGATTCCAAAACCGGACATCTGCTGTCTCAGCCGTTTAACAGCTCCACGCCGGTGCTGTACTACAACAAAGACGCCTTCAAGAAAGCCGGTTTAGACCCGGAGCAGCCGCCAAAAACCTGGCAGGACCTGGCCGAATACACCGCGAAGCTGAAAGCGGCGGGAATGAAGTGCGGCTACGCCAGCGGCTGGCAGGGCTGGATCCAGATCGAAAACTTCAGCGCCTGGCACGGCCTGCCGGTGGCGACCAAAAACAACGGCTTCGACGGCACCGACGCGGTACTGGAGTTCAACAAGCCGGAGCAGGTGAAGCACATCGCGCTGCTGGAAGAACTCAACAAGAAGGGTGACTTCAGCTACTTCGGGCGTAAAGACGAATCCACCGAGAAGTTCTACAACGGCGATTGCGCCATTACCACCGCCTCGTCCGGCTCGCTGGCGGATATCCGCCACTACGCCAAATTCAACTATGGCGTGGGCATGATGCCGTACGACGCGGACGTGAAAGGCGCGCCGCAGAACGCCATCATCGGCGGGGCGAGCCTGTGGGTGATGCAGGGTAAAGACGCCGGCACCTACAAAGGGGTGGCCGAGTTCCTCGACTTCCTGGCGAAACCTGAAAACGCGGCCGAATGGCACCAGAAAACCGGCTACCTGCCGATCACCAAAGCTGCCTATGACCTGACCCGCGAGCAGGGCTTCTACAGTAAGAACCCGGGCGCGGATATCGCGACGCGTCAGATGCTGAACAAGCCGCCGTTGCCGTTCACCAAAGGCCTGCGTCTGGGCAACATGCCGCAGATCCGCACCATCGTGGATGAAGAGCTGGAAAGCGTCTGGACCGGGAAGAAAACGCCACAGCAGGCGCTGGACTCTGCGGTAGAGCGCGGCAATCAGCTGCTGCGCCGCTTTGAGCAGTCGACGAAATCGTAATCGCTGAAACGCCCGGTGGCGCTGCGCTTACCGGGCCTACGATGTGCCCCATCCAGGCCGGGTAAGGCGTAGCCGCCACCCGGCATTGTTCAGGAATCAAATCTCCATGTCCTCATCCCGTCCGGTGTTCCGTTCCCGCTGGCTGCCGTACCTGCTGGTCGCGCCTCAGCTGGTCATCACCGTTATCTTCTTTATCTGGCCTGCGGGCGAAGCGCTGTGGTACTCGGTACAAAGCGTCGATCCGTTTGGGCTCTCCAGCCAGTTTGTCGGGCTGGACAACTTTACCGCGCTGTTCCATGACAGCTACTACCTGGACGCCTTCTGGACGACGATCAGGTTCAGCGCGCTGGTCACCGTCAGCGGTCTGGTTGCCTCGCTGTTTTTCGCCGCGCTGGTGGACTATGTGGTGCGCGGCAGCCGCCTGTATCAGACCCTGATGCTGCTGCCGTACGCCGTGGCACCCGCCGTCGCCGCCGTGCTGTGGATTTTCCTGTTTAACCCCGGTCGCGGGTTGATTACCCATTTCCTGGCAGAGTTCGGCTACGACTGGAACCACGCCCAGAACAGCGGTCAGGCCATGTTCCTGGTGGTGTTCGCCTCGGTGTGGAAGCAGATCAGCTACAACTTCCTGTTCTTCTTTGCCGCGCTGCAGTCCATCCCGCGTTCGCTGGTGGAGGCCGCCGCCATTGACGGCGCAGGGCCGATTCGTCGCTTCTTCAGGCTGTCGCTGCCGCTGATTGCCCCGGTGAGCTTCTTCCTGCTGGTGGTTAACCTCGTGTACGCCTTCTTCGACACCTTCCCGGTGATCGATGCGGCCACCGCAGGCGGTCCGGTGCAGGCGACCACCACGCTTATCTATAAGATCTACCGCGAAGGCTTCGCCGGGCTGGATCTCTCGGCCTCCGCCGCGCAGTCGGTGGTGCTGATGTTCCTCGTCATCATCCTCACGGTGGTGCAGTTCCGCTATGTTGAAAGTAAGGTGCGCTACCAATGATTGAGAACCGTCGCGGGCTGACGATTTTCAGCCATACCATGCTGATTCTGGGGATTATCGTCATCCTCTTCCCGCTGTACGTGGCCTTTGTCGCCGCCACGCTGGACACCAAAGCGGTGTTCGATACGCCGATGACGCTGATCCCAGGCACGCATCTGTTCGAGAACATGAAGACCATCTGGACCCAGGGCGTGGGCGCCAACAGCGCGCCGTTCTGGCTGATGATGCTCAACAGCTTCATCATGGCGTTCGGCATTACGGTCGGCAAAATTACGGTGTCGATGCTCTCGGCCTTCGCCATCGTCTGGTTCCGCTTTCCGCTGCGCAACCTCTTTTTCTGGATGATTTTTATCACCCTGATGTTGCCGGTGGAGGTGCGTATCTTCCCGACGGTGGAAGTGATCGCCAACCTGAAGATGCTCGACAGCTACGCGGGCCTAACCCTGCCGCTGATGGCCTCGGCGACCGCCACCTTCCTGTTCCGCCAGTTCTTTATGACCCTGCCGGACGAGCTGATTGAAGCCGCGCGCATCGACGGCGCGTCGCCGATGCGCTTCTTCCGCGACATCGTGCTGCCGCTGTCGAAAACCAACCTTGCGGCGCTGTTTGTGATCACCTTTATCTACGGCTGGAACCAGTACCTGTGGCCGCTGCTGATTATTCAGGACGTCAACCTCGGCACCGCCGTGGCGGGCATCAAAGGCATGATTGCCACCGGCGAAGGCACCACCCTCTGGAACCAGGTGATGGCGGCGATGCTGCTCACCCTAATCCCACCCGTAGTCATTGTTTTAGCCATGCAGCGCGCGTTTGTCCGCGGCCTGGTCGATAGCGAGAAATAAGATGGCAGGTTTAAAACTTCAGGCAGTAACCAAAAGCTGGGACGGCAAAACCCAGGTGATTCAACCGCTGACGCTCGACGTGGCGGACGGGGAGTTTATCGTGATGGTCGGCCCGTCCGGCTGTGGCAAATCCACCCTGCTGCGCATGGTGGCGGGGCTGGAGCGCGTGACCTCTGGGGATATCTGGATTGACCGCCAGCGCGTCACCGAGATGGAGCCGAAAGACAGGGGCATCGCGATGGTGTTCCAGAACTACGCCCTCTACCCGCACATGAGCGTGGAGGAGAATATGGCCTGGGGGCTGAAAATCCGCGGCATGGGCAAAGGCCATATCGAGGAGCGCGTGAAAGAAGCGGCGCGCATTCTGGAGCTGGACGGCCTGCTCAAGCGCCGCCCGCGCGAACTCTCCGGCGGCCAACGCCAGCGCGTGGCGATGGGGCGCGCCATCGTGCGCGATCCGGCGGTATTCCTGTTCGACGAGCCGCTCTCTAACCTCGACGCCAAGCTGCGCGTGCAGATGCGTCTTGAGCTGCAGCAGCTGCACCGTCGCCTGAAAACCACGTCACTGTACGTTACCCACGATCAGGTTGAGGCCATGACCCTCGCCCAGCGCGTGATGGTGATGAACAAAGGCGTTGCCGAGCAGATTGGTACCCCCGTGGAAGTCTACGAGAAACCGGCCACCCGCTTTGTGGCGAGCTTTATCGGCAGCCCGGCGATGAACCTGCTCGAAGGGCGCATCAGCAGCACGGGCACGCACTTTGAGCTGGAAAGCGGGATGGCATTGCCGATCAACTGGTACTATCGTGGCTACGCCGGGCGTAAGATGACGCTCGGTATCCGCCCGGAACATATCGGTTTAACCTCTCAGGCGGAAGGCGGCGTGCCGCTGGTGATGGACACGCTGGAGATGTTAGGTGCAGATAACCTGGCGCACGGGCGCTGGGGCGAGCAAAAGATGGTGGTGCGTCTGGCGCATCAGGAGCGCCCGAAAGCAGGCAGCACGCTGTGGCTGCACCTGCCGGAAAATCATCTGCACCTTTTTGACGGTGAAACAGGACAACGAGTATGAGCAACTGGCCTTATCCCCACGTCGTCGCCCACCGCGGCGGCGGTAAGCTGGCGCCGGAGAATACCCTGGCGGCGATTGATGTTGGCGCGCGTTACGGCCACACCATGATCGAGTTCGACGCCAAGCTGTCGAAAGACGGCGAGATTTTCCTGCTGCATGACGATAACCTCGAACGCACCAGCAACGGCTGGGGCGTGGCGGGCGAGCTGCCGTGGCGCGATCTGCTGAAAGTCGACGCCGGAAGCTGGTACAGCGGCGAATTCAAAGGCGAACCGCTGCCGCTGCTGGCGGAAGTGGCCGATCGCTGTCGCCAGCACGGCATGATGGCCAATATCGAAATCAAACCGACCACCGGCACCGGGCCGCTGACGGGCAAAGTGATTGCCCTGGCCGCGCGCGAGCTGTGGGAAGGGATGACCGCGCCGCTGCTCTCCTCGTTTGAAATTGACGCCCTGGAGGCGGCGCAGGCGGCCGTGCCGGAATTGCCGCGCGGGCTATTGCTGGACGAGTGGCGCGAGGACTGGCGCGAGCTGACGACGCGCTTAGCGTGTGTCTCTATTCATCTTAATCACAAGCTGCTGGATGAGGCGCGGGTGAAGATGCTGAAAGACGCGGGACTGCATATTCTGGTTTACACCGTCAATAAACCCCAGCGTGCGGCCGAACTGCTGCGCTGGGGCGTGGACAGCATCTGTACCGATGCGATTGACCTGATCGGCCCGGACTTTAGTTCTGCGGATTAAGCATACTGCCATTCGACTGCGGCGGCAGCATATGCTGCTGTCCGCTGCCTGACGAGGTCATTCCACCTAACATTCCGCCATTTTTGTTCGGCAGCGGCTGCTCGCGAACCTGCCCCTGCTGCACGCGCTGGGTGTTGGCGTTCATCTGATTTTGCAGGCTTTGCTGCTGCATCTGGGTCTGCGTTCTCAGCTGCTGATTCAGCATCCCTTTTTGCTGCTGTTGCTGGCTCATCATCTCGGTCTGCATACGCTGCTGGCTCGGGATGACATAACCCTGCTGGTTAGGGTTGTTCATGGTGTTGAGTGGCTGTGCGAGCGCGGCAAAGGGGATCAGCGCCGTAAGAATCAATAAGCGTTTCATTGTCATTTCCTCCTCTTGAGGTCTCTCTTAAGTTTACCCTGATTTCACCATGACGATGATTTTTTAGGAGTTGTGAACCAGGCTTAAGCGGGGAATATGGATCCCTTCACCTGGAGAACAATAATGATGAAACCAACGTTTTTGCGCTGGGTCGCCCTCGCCGCGCTGATGGCAGGCGGTACATTTAGCGTGGCGGCCAACCCGCCCGCGGCGCCTCCGGTCTCTTACGGCGTGGAGGAAGATGTTTTTCATCCCGTGCGGGCAACCCACGGCATGGTGGCATCCGTGGATGCGCTGGCGACCAAAGTGGGTGTTGATATTCTCAGGCAGGGCGGTAACGCGGTGGATGCGGCGGTCGCCGTCGGCTATGCGCTGGCGGTGACGCACCCGCAGGCGGGGAACCTGGGCGGCGGCGGCTTTATGATGCTGCGCACCAAAGACGGGAAAACCACCGCCATCGACTTCCGTGAAATGGCGCCTTCTCAGGCGTCACGGGACATGTTCCTCGATGACCAGGGCAACCCGGACAGTAAAAAATCCCTGACCTCGCACCTGGCCTCCGGCACGCCGGGCACCGTTGCGGGCTTCTCGCTGGCGCTGGAAAAATACGGCACGATGCCGCTGAACAAGGTGGTGCAGCCTGCTATCAAGCTGGCGCGGGAGGGCTTTGTGGTGAATGACGCCCTGGCGGACGACCTCAAAACCTACGGCAGCGAAGTCATCCCGAATCACGAAAACAGTAAGGCGATCTTCTGGAAAGACGGTGAACCGCTGAAGAAGGGCGATAAGCTGGTGCAGAAGAACCTCGCCAAAAGCCTGGAGCTGATTGCGGAGCACGGTCCGGACGCCTTCTACAAAGGGGCGATTGCCGACCAGATTGCGGAAGAGATGCAGAAGAACGGTGGGCTCATCACCAAAGCGGATCTGGCGGACTACAGGGCGGTGGAGCGCGAGCCGATTAGCGGCACCTACCGCGGGTACGAGGTCTTCTCCATGCCGCCGCCGTCTTCCGGGGGCATTCACATCGTGCAGATCCTCAACATTCTTGAAAACTTCGATATGCACAAGTTCGGCTTCGGCAGCGCGGATGCCATGCAGATAATGGCGGAGGCGGAAAAACGCGCCTACGCTGACCGCTCGGAATATCTCGGCGACCCGGACTTCGTGAAGGTGCCGTGGCAGGCGCTGACCAACAAGGCGTACGCCAAATCGATTGCCGATCAGATCGACATCAACAAGGCCAAGCCGTCGAGCGAGATCCGTCCCGGCAAGCTGGCACCGTATGAAAGCAACCAGACCACCCACTTCTCGGTGGTGGATAAAGACGGTAACGCGGTGGCGGTGACCTATACGCTCAACACCACCTTCGGCACCGGGATTGTGGCGGGCAATAGCGGCATTCTGCTGAACAACGAGATGGATGACTTCTCTGCCAAGCCGGGCGTGCCGAACGTCTACGGGCTGGTCGGCGGCGATGCGAACGCGGTAGGGCCGAAGAAACGTCCGCTGTCGTCCATGTCGCCCACCATCGTGGTGAAAGAGGGCAAAACCTGGCTGGTAACCGGTAGCCCGGGCGGCAGCCGGATTATCACCACCGTATTGCAGATGGTGGTGAACAGCATCGACTTTGGGATGAACGTCGCCGAAGCGACTAACGCCCCGCGTTTCCACCACCAGTGGCTGCCGGACGAGCTGCGCGTCGAGAAGGGCTTTAGCCCGGACACCATTAAACTGCTTGAGCAGCGTGGGCAGAAGGTGGCGGTGAAAGAGGCGATGGGCAGCACCCAGAGCATTATGGTGGGGCCGGACGGAGCGCTGTTTGGCGCATCAGACCCGCGTTCGGTGGATGATTTGACGGCGGGGTATTGATGTATTGCCCGGTGGCGCTGCGCTTACCGGGCCTACAACTGCACGAACGTAGGCCGGGTAAGGCGAAGCCGCCACCCGGCAAATCACTACTTCATTCTCGCCATATAATACGCATCCACATACTCGCCGTTGCGCAGGGCATAGCGCTTGCCGGTGCCTTCAATTTCGAACCCGTGTTTTTTGTACACCGCAATCGCCGGTTCGTTATCGACAAACACCGTCAGCTCAATGCGGTCAACGCGCAGCCAGTTATCGCACATATCAATCATGGTGCGCATCAGCGCGCTGGCAACGCCCCGGTTTTGCCACTGCGCGCCAACACAAATCCCAAAATCAGCCACATGGCTGCGGCGTGGGCGTTGCGCGACGGCGATGCACAGATGCCCAGCGACATGACCGTCTACACAGGCGACCAGTTGCTTAATGCCGGGCTGGTCGGTGAGTCGTTCTTGCCACATTTGCTCAGACGGATGAGGAACCTGTAGTGTGTTGTGGTACACCTCCGGTTGGGCGTGGATCTGACGAATGGCGTCATAATCTTTCGGTTCCGCATGGCGTATCACTATCTCACTCATTCCTTGTTCCTCAGTCAGTTAAAAGGCCCTTCCAACATCGATGACTTTAAAATTTGAGTCAACCGCTATTTTTTGCAAAAAGTATTGGACAAGTGCGAATGAGAATGATTATTATTGCTCTGCATTCAGGAAGACCGCTACGGGAACCTGAAAGCACGACATTGCTCACATTGCTTCCAGTATTACTTTAGCCAGCTTTTAGCTGGCTTTTTTTTTGTTATGGTTAGACTCAGTAACCTTCCAAAAGGACTGAGCCATGACACTACACTGTGCATTTATTGGATTTGGTAAAAGCACCACCCGCTATCACCTGCCGTATGTCCTCAACCGTAAAGATACCTGGCATGTGGCCCATATCTACCGCCGCCGCGCGAAGCCGGAGGAGCAGTCTCCGCAGTACTCCCACATCCATTTCACCAGCGATCTCGATGAGGTGCTTAACGATCCGCAGGTCACGCTGGTGGTTGTCTGCACCCACGCCGACAGCCATTTTGACTATGCGAAACGCGCGCTCAATGCGGGTAAAAACGTGCTGGTAGAAAAGCCGTTCACCCCGACCATCGCCGAAGCGAAAGCGCTGTTCGCGCTGGCGAAAAGTAAAGGCCTGACCGTCACGCCGTACCAGAACCGTCGCTTTGACAGCTGCTTCCTGACGGCAAAAAAAGCGATTGAAAGCGGCAAGCTCGGCGACATTGTGGAGATAGAAAGCCACTTCGATTACTACCGTCCGGTGGCGGAAACCCAACCCGGACTGCCGCAGGATGGTTCATTCTATGGTCTGGGGGTGCATACCATGGACCAGATCATCTCCCTGTTTGGCCGCCCGGACCACGTGGCGTATGACATTCGCAGCCTGCGCAATAAAGCCAACCCGGACGATACCTTCGAAGCCCAGCTTTTCTACGGCGACCTGAAGGCCATCGTCAAAACCAGCCACCTGGTGAAGATCGACTACCCGAAATTTATCGTTCACGGCACTAAAGGTTCGTTTATCAAATACGGTATCGACCAGCAGGAGACCAGCCTGAAGGCCAATATCATGCCGGGTGAACCAGGCTTTGCCGCGGACGATTCCGTGGGCGTGCTGGAGTATGTGAACGACGAGGGCGTGACGGTCAAAGAAACGCTGAAGCCGGAAACCGGCGACTATGGCCGCGTCTATGATGCGCTGTTTGAGACCCTCACAAACGGCACGGCGAATTACGTCAAGGAAT
Organism: Enterobacter sp. EC_50; assembly: GCF_019584525.1. Lineage (NCBI taxonomy): Bacteria > Pseudomonadati > Pseudomonadota > Gammaproteobacteria > Enterobacterales > Enterobacteriaceae > Enterobacter > Enterobacter sp. EC_50. The sequence goes on from NZ_VDAF01000016.1 coordinate 65,060, forward strand.
CTGACGTTCTGACCAACCTCGAAATCCTTGAGCGGGCCTTCGAACAGGCCTCTCCTGCCACGGTAACCCTCGCAAAATAAGCAAAAACGGCTCCTCTGCACTTGTTCACAATTTTTGAACAGAGGAGTCAATTTTCACCCCCTATGATCCCAGGCCGTTTGCGTCCACACTTACTCCATCGAAACGAACTGAGGGTGAAAACAATGATCTACTTACGCAAAGCAAACGAACGTGGTCACGCGAATCATGGCTGGCTGGACTCATGGCATTCATTCTCGTTTGCCGACTACTACGACCCGAACTTCATGGGCTTCTCCGCACTGCGCGTGATTAACGACGACGTGATTGATGCAGGCCAGGGCTTTGGTACCCACCCGCACAAAGACATGGAAATCCTGACCTATGTGCTGGAAGGCGCGGTTGAGCACCAGGACAGCATGGGCAACAAAGAGCAGGTTCCGGCGGGCGAGTTCCAGATTATGAGCGCGGGTACCGGGGTGCGTCACTCTGAGTACAACCCAAGCAAAACGGAAAAACTGCACCTGTATCAAATCTGGATCATTCCAGAAGAGACCGGCATCACGCCGCGCTACGAGCAGCGCCGCTTCGACGCCAAACAGGGTAAACAGCTGGTGCTCTCCCCGGATGCGCGTGAAGGTTCCCTGAAAGTGCATCAGGATATGGAGCTGTACCGCTGGGCGCTGGCGAAAGATGAACAGTCCGTGCATCAGATTGCCGCTAACCGCCGCGTCTGGATCCAGGTGGTGAAAGGGGAGGTGTCCATCAACGGCACCAAAGCGACAACCGCCGATGGTCTGGCCATCTGGGATGAGCAGGCGATCTCCGTGCATGCCGACAGCGAAAGCGAAATTCTGCTGTTTGACCTGCCGCCGGTGTAATAAAACATAAATAAATCCCCATCCTTCCCTTTGACAGGGGAAGGATGGGCTTTGTCCGTGGTAAACTGAGCAAATCTCTCACTTCAAGATTTCTCAGGACGATGAAAAAGAAACGCCCCGTACTTCAGGATGTCGCCGATCGCGTCGGTGTGACCAAAATGACGGTCAGCCGTTTTTTACGTAACCCGGAACAGGTTTCCGTGGCGTTACGTGGCAAGATTGCCGCTGCCCTTGATGAACTGGGTTATATCCCCAACCGTGCACCCGATATTCTCTCGAATGCGACCAGCCGCGCGGTGGGCGTTCTGCTTCCTTCTTTGACCAACCAGGTTTTCGCCGAAGTATTACGTGGAATTGAAAGCGTCACCGATGCGTTTGGCTACCAGACCATGCTCGCCCACTACGGGTACAAGCCGGAACTCGAAGAGGAACGTCTTGAATCGATGCTTTCCTGGAACATTGACGGCCTGATTTTAACCGAACGAACCCACACTGCCCGCACGCTCAAAATGATTGAAGTGGCCGGTATTCCGGTCGTGGAGCTGATGGACAGCCAGTCGCCGTGCCTCGACATCGCCGTCGGCTTTGATAACTTCGAAGCGGCGCGCCAGATGACGGCGGCCATTATCGCCCGCGGGCATCGTCATATCGCCTATCTGGGTGCGCGTCTTGATGAACGTACTATCATCAAACAGAAGGGATACGAGCAGGCGATGCTCGACGCGAACTTAACCCCGTACAGCGTGATGGTGGAGCAGTCCTCTTCCTATACGTCGGGTATTGAGCTGATGCGTCAGGCGCGACGCGAGTATCCGCAACTGGACGGTATTTTCTGTACCAACGATGACCTTGCGGTCGGCGCAGCGTTTGAGTGCCAGCGTCTGGGGCTGAAGATCCCTGATGATATGGCGATCGCCGGTTTCCACGGCCATGACATCGGTCAGGTGATGGAGCCGCGTCTGGCGAGCGTCCTGACGCCGCGTGAACGTATGGGCCGCATTGGCGCAGAACGCCTGCTGGCGCGCATTCGTGGCGAGACGGTTACGCCGAAAATGTTAGATTTAGGTTTCACCTTGTCACCGGGTGGATCTATTTGAACTGACAAATTTGAAGTAGCTCACACTTATTCACTTCGCGCACGTTTGGATATTGCTTCTCTTTTGCCCCGGCAGGACAATGTTACCGATAACTGTTACCCGTAACAATTGACTGAGGGACACCCTTTGAGCACGACTAATCACGATCACCACGTCTACGTCCTGATGGGCGTTTCCGGTAGCGGGAAATCAGCCGTGGCCAGCGAAGTGGCGCATCAACTCCAGGCTGCGTTTCTTGATGGCGACTTCCTCCATCCGCGCAGCAACATCATGAAAATGGCCTCCGGCGAGCCGCTGAACGACGACGACCGCAAACCGTGGTTGCAGGCGCTGAACGACGCCGCGTTCGCGATGCAGCGCACCAATAAAGTCTCCCTGATCGTCTGCTCCGCGCTGAAAAAAACCTACCGCGATCTGCTGCGTGACGGCAATCCGAACCTCTCTTTCATCTACCTGAAAGGGGATTTCGAGGTGATTGAAAGCCGCCTGAAGGCGCGTAAAGGTCACTTCTTCAAAACCCAGATGCTGGTGACGCAGTTTGAAGCGCTGCAGGAGCCGGGTGAAGACGAAAAAGACGTCTTAGTGGTTGATATCGATCAGTCACTGGAGGGGGTTGTTGCCAGCACCATCGAGGTCATTAATAAAAGGCAGTAAGTTTTGAGTACATTAACGCTAGTTTTGACAGCAGTAGGTTCAGTATTGCTGCTGCTGTTTTTAGTGATGAAGGCGCGCATGCACGCCTTTGTTGCTTTGATGGTGGTTTCTATTGGTGCTGGTCTCTTTTCCGGTATGCCGCTCGACAAGATCGCCGCGACAATGGAAAAAGGGATGGGCGGTACGCTGGGCTTCCTGGCGATTGTGGTCGCCCTTGGCGCCATGTTTGGCAAGATTTTGCACGAGACGGGCGCGGTCGACCAGATTGCCGTCAAGATGCTGAAATCCTTTGGCCACAGCCGTGCGCATTACGCGATTGGTCTGGCAGGGCTGATTTGCGCGCTGCCGCTGTTCTTCGAAGTGGCCGTTGTGCTGCTGATAAGCGTCGCCTTCTCCATGGCGCGCCATACCGGCACTAACCTCGTGAAGCTGGTCATTCCGCTGTTTGCGGGCGTGGCGGCAGCCGCAGCGTTTCTGCTGCCGGGGCCTGCCCCGATGCTGCTGGCTTCCCAGATGCACGCCGACTTTGGCTGGATGATCCTGATTGGCCTGTGCGCGGCAATCCCCGGGATGATTATTGCCGGTCCGCTGTGGGGCAACTTCATCAGCCGTTACGTTGAGCTGCACATTCCGGACGACATTACCGAGCCGCACCTGGGCGAGGGCAAAATGCCATCCTTCGGCTTCAGCCTGTCGCTGATCCTGCTGCCTCTGGTGCTGGTGGGCCTGAAAACCATCGCCGCGCGCTTTGTGCCGTTCGGTTCTACCGCCTACGAATGGTTTGAGTTCATTGGTCATCCGTTCACGGCGATCCTGGTGGCGTGCCTGGTGGCGATTTACGGCCTGGCGATGCGTCAGGGGATGCCAAAAGACCGGGTGATGGAGATCTGCGGTGCGGCGCTGCAGCCTGCGGGGATTATCCTGCTGGTGATCGGTGCAGGCGGCGTGTTCAAGCAGGTGCTGGTGGATTCCGGCGTGGGCCCGGCTCTGGGCGAAGCGCTGACCGGGATGGGCTTGCCGATTGCGGTCACCTGCTTTGTGCTGGCTGCGGCGGTGCGTATCATCCAGGGTTCCGCCACCGTGGCGTGTTTAACCGCCGTGGGTCTGGTGATGCCGGTGATTGAACAGCTGAACTACTCCGGTGCCCAGATGGCCGCGCTCTCTATCTGTATCGCGGGCGGTTCGATTGTGGTCTCTCACGTTAACGACGCCGGCTTCTGGCTGTTCGGTAAGTTTACCGGTGCCACCGAAGCGCAAACCCTGAAAACCTGGACGCTGATGGAAACTATCCTCGGCACGACGGGTGCAATTGTCGGGATGATTGCCTTTACGCTGCTCAGCTAAATGCAATGATTTAACAAGGCAAAAAAAGGCCCGGTAGCGTCAGCGCTTACCGGGCCTTTTTATTATCCAGAGCGTCAGGCCGGGCCATAACCCGGCATTGTGTTACTCGCCCTGCGTGGCGCTCTCAATCGTCAAGCGCACGTCCGAGGTAATCAGCTCTGCCAGCATCTGGTACACCTTCAGCGTCTCTTCCGGCTCGGCATCACCCGTATCGCTGATGAAGCCTTCATCGCGCAGCGTCAGCACCAGGGAACTGAAGACCGCTTTGTCGAAGAATTCAGGGGCGTTAATGCCGTGCAGAACGGACAGGCGCTGGGCCAGCGTCCGGCTCTCTTTCTCCAGCGTACCGCGGTTGATGGACGGGTTCGCGCTCAGCAGCCAGAACGTGATGGCGTAGCGCTGCAGCGTTTCGCGCGCACCGGCCGCCAGCAGTTGCAGGGTGCGGGAGCGTGACGGATTGATGTGCAGCTCGTCGTTGTTCAGGGTAATCAGCCCCTGGCGACGCATCTCTTCCGTCATCTTATCCAGTTCTGTCGCCAGCTCATCCTTACTCCAGCGCAGGAACAGCTCCGCTTTCAGCATCGGATAGATGGTCTCAAGATGGCGCAAAAGCTCCTGACGGGAGATATGACGATGCTGGGTAATAATGGCGGCCATGAGCGACGGCAGCATCAGCATATGCGTGATGTTGTTGCGGTAGTAGGTCATCAGCACCGCCTGCTCGCGCGGCAGAATGATGATGTCGCCGATCGTGTCCTTCTCCACTTCAAACTTGTTCATCTGCAACGCGTGATCGATAAGTTCACTGGCGGTTGCAGAAGGCACGGTCGAGTCAACCGAATACGGCACGTTACGCATCATATCCAGATAGCAATCCAGCTGCTCCGTGAGCTGTTCACGGGTCAGGGAACGCTGACGTGAAGCCAGAAGTGCCGTACAGCACAGGTTCATGGCGTTAGCCGCACCGGCGTTGTTAATGCGCACCATCAGCTCGGACGCGATGCCGTTAACCGTTGGCGTTAACCAGGCCGGACGCACCGCTTCGATAGGATCGATGGACTCGCGCCATTCCGGCACATGATGGTTCAGGTAGGTCATCAGCGGCATCGGCTCGCCGAAGTTCACGTAGCCCTGACCGAGATTACGCAGCTTGCTCAAGCCGCGCAGCATCTGCGGCAGGCTCTCTTTCTCTTTGGTCGCGCCACGCAGCTCTTTCGCGTACGTGCCCACTTCCATCACGTGCTCGTAGCCAATGTAAATTGGCACCAGCGTGATCGGACGGGTACCGCCGCGCAGCATGGCCTGGATGGTCATCGACAGCGTGCCGGTCTTCGGATCGAGCAGACGACCGGTACGGGAACGGCCGCCCTCCACGAAGTATTCCACGGAATAGCCGCGGCTGAACAGCTCGCCCAGATACTCGCGGAACACGGTGGAGTAGAGCTTGTTGCCCTTGAAGGTACGACGAATAAAGAACGCGCCCAGGCGGCGGAAAATCGGGCCCGCGGGCCAGAAGTTCAGGTTGATACCGGCTGCGATGTGCGGTGGCACCAGCCCCTGGTGATAGAGCACGTAGGAAAGGAGCAGGTAGTCCATGTGGCTGCGGTGGCAGGGGACATAGACAATCTCATGGCCATCGTGCGCCAGCTGACGCACGCGCTCGGCGTTATGGACGTTGATGCCCTGATACAGGCGGTTCCAGGTAAAGCCGAGAATACGATCGGACAGGCGAATCATCTCGTAAGAGAAGTTCGCTGCGATCTCTTCCATCAGCGCAATGGCGTTCTGCTGAGCTTTCTCATGCGAAATTTTCTTGCTGCGCGCTTCATCTTCAACGGCGCGGGCAATCGCTTTTGAAGCCAATAGCTTGTTGAACAGGTCCTGACGCGCCGGGAGGCGTGGCCCTACGGCCGCCAGGCGCTGACGGGCGAAGTGCATACGCGCCACGCGCGCCAGTTTTTGCGCGATGATCTTGTCGGTGCCGTGCTCGTCCGCCATGCGACGCAGCGAAACGGACGGGGAGAAACGCACGAAGCTGTCGCGTCCCAGCCAGGAGACCGCGAAGAACTTCTGGATGCCGTTAAGCATGCGCAGCGGCGGATTCTCTTCGCCTTTTTCACGACCCGGACGACGACCAAACATCACCGATACCGGCACCATCTGCACATCCAGATCGGGGTTGCTGCGGTGCAGGTCGAGATAGTCATGGAACAGCTTGATGGACTCTTCTTTCGGCGTGTAATAGGTAAACACGCGCGGCCCGCCGTGGATGAAGACGTAGCGCGGCAGCAGCGTACCGTCAACTTCCAGCGGTTCAAGCGGGTCAGGTAAGTCATGCGCCAGACACTGGGCGCGAAGCGTCAGTAAGTCTGCCTTCGAGTTATAAGGCAAAACGTACATAATAGGGCGCGACGTATCGAGCCCCAGTTCCAGCGCGGGTTCTGCTGGGATAGACTTGCTTTTTACCAGGATGCTTAATGGTAAATTAAGTAATTTGTAGTAAATTCGTGGCCAGCCGGACATAAACGATGTAAAGCCTCTGGTTAATAATGCAATTGCGGCGCAAGGATAACAGAAAGCGCGCAAAATTTCTGTTGTTACCCGTCATACTTCAGGCTGTAGCGAAACGCGCTCCGCCTCATGTTAATGACGCTCTTTTTTAAAAAAGGTTCTTTTAATGGCCAATAATACCACTGGGTTAACGCGTATCATCAAAGCCGCCGGCTATTCATGGAAAGGTTTCCGTGCCGCATGGGTCAACGAAGCCGCTTTTCGCCAGGAGGGTGTCGCCGCAATCATCGCGGTGATCGTTGCCTGTTTCCTTGATGTTGATGCGATTACCCGCGTACTGCTTATCGGTTCCGTACTTCTGGTGATGATAGTGGAAATTCTTAATAGCGCTATTGAGGCCGTTGTTGATCGCATTGGTTCCGATTTCCATGAGCTTTCAGGCCGTGCAAAAGACATGGGCTCTGCTGCCGTGTTGCTGGCGATTATCACTGCCGTTATCACCTGGGTCACCCTGCTTTGGTCACATTTCCGATGAGCCTCGAGGAATAATTAAGTCCCTGGTTTTTTGTGCAGTTTTTGGTTCCAAAATCGCCTTTGACTGTATATACTCACAGCATAACTGTATATACACCCAGGGGGCGGAATGAAAGCGTTAACGACCAGGCAGCAAGAGGTGTTTGATCTCATTCGGGATCATATCGGCCAGACGGGTATGCCACCCACGCGTGCGGAAATCGCGCAGCGTCTGGGCTTCCGTTCTCCGAATGCTGCCGAGGAACACCTGAAAGCGCTGGCGCGTAAGGGTGTGATTGAGATTGTGTCAGGCGCGTCGCGTGGTATCCGCCTGCTGGTGGAAGAAGAGACGGGCATTCCGCTGATAGGCCGCGTTGCTGCAGGTGAGCCGCTGCTGGCACAACAGCATATTGAAGGTCACTACCAGGTCGATCCCGGCATGTTCAAACCGAGCGCTGATTTCCTGCTGCGCGTCAGTGGCATGTCGATGAAAGACATCGGCATTCTTGATGGCGATCTGCTTGCGGTGCATAAAACCCAGGACGTGCGAAACGGCCAGGTCGTGGTCGCACGCATTGATGACGAAGTGACCGTTAAGCGTATGAAAAAGCAGGGTAACACTGTTCAGTTGCTGCCCGAAAACAGCGAGTTCACCCCGATTGTGGTCGACCTCCGCGAACAGAGCTTCTCTATTGAAGGTCTGGCGGTAGGCGTGATTCGCAACGGTGAATGGCTGTAATCTCTTCCTGACAGGCTATGGCACCGCTGTAGCCTGATTCATTCCCCACTCCCGGTATCTTTCATGTCACTGCTGACGGCATCCGATAAGGCATTGTGGCGTCTTGCTCTGCCGATGATTTTCTCCAATATTACCGTGCCCTTGCTGGGGCTGGTTGATACTGCCGTTATAGGCCATCTTGATTCACCGGTTTATCTTGGCGGCGTGGCGATTGGCGCGACGGCAACCAGCTTCCTGTTTATGCTGCTGCTCTTTTTGCGCATGAGTACCACCGGTCTTACCGCACAGGCTTATGGCGCGAAAGATCCGCTGCGTCTGGCGCGCGCACTGGTGCAGCCGCTGATCCTCGCGCTTGGCGCGGGTGCGTTAATCGTTGTATTGCGGGCCCCCCTGATCGATCTTGCGCTTCATATTGTCGGTGGTAGCGAAGCGGTACTGGCGCAGGCGCGACGGTTCCTGGAAATTCGCTGGCTCAGCGCACCCGCCTCGCTGGCAAATCTGGTTCTGCTGGGGTGGCTACTGGGCGTGCAGTACGCCCGTGCGCCCGTGATTTTGCTGGTGGTGGGTAACCTGCTCAACATTGTTCTGGACGTCTGGCTGGTCATGGGTCTGCATATGAACGTGCGGGGCGCGGCGCTGGCGACGGCGATTGCCGAATACGGGACCTTTATCATTGGCTTGTGGATGGTCCGGCGTGTGCTGGCCATGCGCGGGATCTCCCTGGCGCTGCTCAAAACCGCATGGCGCGGCAATATCCGTAAGCTGCTGGCGCTCAACCGTGACATCATGCTGCGCTCGCTTCTTCTTCAGCTCTGCTTTGGTGCGCTGACGGTTTTCGGGGCTCGACTGGGGCCGGAAATCGTTGCGGTGAATGCGGTATTGATGACGCTTCTGACCTTTACCGCCTATGCGCTGGACGGTTTTGCCTACGCGGTTGAAGCGCATTCCGGGCAGGCGTACGGGGCGCGCGAAAGCGGGCAGCTACGGGAGGTCTGGCGGGCTGCCTGCCGTCAGTCGGGGCTGGTGGCGCTGGCCTTTGGTCTGGTTTACGCCTGCTTCGGTGAGCAGATCGTTGCATTGCTTACCTCTCTCCCTGCGCTGCGCGAGCTGGCGAGCCACTATCTCATCTGGCAGGTCGTCTTACCGGTGGTTGGCGTCTGGTGTTATCTGCTGGACGGCATGTTTATTGGGGCGACGCGCGGAGCCGAAATGCGCAACAGTATGGCTGTCGCGGCGGCCGGATTTGGCCTGACGCTCCTGACGCTCCCCTGGCTGGGGAATCATGGTTTATGGCTGGCCCTGGCCGTCTTCCTCTCGTTGCGCGGATTATCGCTGGCGTTTATCTGGCACCGACACTGGCAAAACAATACCTGGTTTCCCTCGCGCTCCGATATATCGTGACGGTTAAAGATTCCGAATATGAAATTAACCACGGAATCCTTAACTACAATAATTATCACGTCCAGCAGAAAAGAACGTAACGGACGTTACGACCCGACGCTTAACGAAGAGGACACGATGATGAATAAAGACGAAATCGGCGGCAACTGGAAGCAGTTCAAAGGTAAAGCGAAAGAACAGTGGGGTAAGCTGACGGATGACGACATGACCGTCATCGAAGGTAAACGCGATCAGCTTGTCGGCAAAATCCAGGAGCGTTACGGCTACGCAAAAGACCAGGCGGAAAAAGAAGTGGGCGACTGGGAAAAACGCAACGACTACCGCTGGTAACCGGGCTACACCCGAAAGTACAAGGAAGTACACCCTGAGGGCGGCCATGAGCCGCCTTTTCTTTTGCCGCTAACGCGGCTTTTTCTTCACCAGGATAGAGTGGTCGTGCTGACACGCGTCCTGATGGCGACAGGCTTCCACCTCCACGCACGCGGAACAGAGCCCGTGCGCTTCAATCACGTTATGACGCAGGGCAAAGCCCATTTTCGCTGCCAGCGTATGCATAATATCTTCCACGCCTTCCGCAGCCTCTTCTTTCACCACGCCGCAGCGGTCACAGATAAACATCGCCGATGTGTGGGTGGGCTGATCGAACAGATGGCATAGCACATAGCTGTTGGTGGATTCCACCTTGTGCACGAACCCTTGTTCAAGCAGGAAATCCAGCGCGCGATAGACCGTCGGCGGCTTTGCCTGCGGCTCGCTTTCGCGGAGCAGATCCAGAAGATCGTAGGCGCTGATGGCACCCTGCTGCAGGCTCATCAGACGTAATACTTCAAGGCGCTGCGGAGTCAGGCGCACATTGCGTTGCGCACACAGCTTTTCGGCCTGCGCTAACAGCTCTTTTGTGGACTTATCCATGTAGCACCCCGGATGTTATAGGACGGAAAACCTTCACTTTATCATGTTCTGCTAAAAACACCGAGATCCGCCAGTCTGTGCTATACCTGACCCATCGAAAACGGGAGAACCAGAATGAAAAGACCTGACTGCATTCGACACTGGCGCGACGTGGAAGGCGCGGATGACTCGACCTACCCCGACAGCGATGAGCTGTTTTCCATTGGTGCTCCGCTGGCTCGCAAGCTTGGGCTCGGGCGTATTGGCATCCATCATGAGCGCCTCCCGCCTGGGCGCAGAACGTCCTATCCGCATGCGGAGAGCGACGAAGAAGAGTTTGTTTACGTGCTCGAAGGCTACCCTGAAGCCTGGATTAACGGCTACTTGTGGAAGCTGGAGCCTGGCGACAGCGTAGGCTTTCCCGCCGGAACCGGCATCTGTCATACCTTTATCAACAACACGGACGATGAGGTTCGGCTCCTGGTCGTTGGCGAGGCCAACAAGAAGCACAACCGCATCTACTACCCGCTCAACCCCGTGTATGCCGCCACGCGGGAAGATCGCTGGGTAGATCATCCCCCGCAGTTTTTTGGACCGCATGATGGAAAACCTGGGAAAAAATAATTTCCTCTTCTATAAATATTGAGGGCCGTCACAAAATATAACAGGCCGTAAGGGAGTTTTACTTAGGGAAAGAAATAGCGGGTCTTTTACTACTTATTCACAGCAATAGTTCGTTCCTGTTTGGGTGATAACAGACAGGGGTTATTTCATAACAGACTATAACGGGCATACTGTGAAAAAAATTTTAAATTTTCGGTGGTTAGCATTGCTGTCTCCTTGTTTATGGCAAATCAGGCGGGAGCAGCCAATACCTGGACAGAATCACGCAGCGACGCAATGGGTGGCACCGGCGTGGCTTCGGGAAGCTATGGTAGTGGGGCGTTAATCAACCCCGCGCTGCTGGCAAAGGCAAAACCGGACGATGATGTGACGGTCATATTGCCTTCGGTTGGCGCGCAAATCACGGATGAAGACAATCTTCAGGACGAGATTGATAACATCAACGACAAAATTAATCACTACAAGGATGTGGTTGATAATCTCACGCCACGAGAAATTATCACCAATCCATTAGGTTCCATTAATCAATTCCAGGGCGCGGCCAAAGATCTGGCCGATGAGCTGGACTATCTCAAAGGCAAAACCGCACGCGCAACGGCAGGGGCAGGGCTTGCGGTGAGTATCCCTAACGATGTCCTTTCGGTAGCCTTCATGGCGAAAGGCTATGCCCATGGCCGGGTGAGCTCGTCTATCGATCAGCAAGATATTGATTACCTTCGCCGTATTCAACGAAGCAATGTCGTGGCTGCCGGTGTCGCGCTGGACGCTGCGCTGAATGGTACGGATCAGATCACCAAAAACCTCAACTCAACGGCATCCGGCCGGGCGGCGATAGTCTCCGATTACGGTGTTGCTGTTGCCCGTCAGTTCGATCTGGGTGGCGTCCCGGTTTCCGTGGGGGTTACGCCAAAACTGCAAAAAACCTGGGTCTATAACTACACCACGTCAATCTACGATTACGACAGTAACAAGTGGAACGACAGCCGCTACCGCACTGACGATACGGGCTTCAACGTGGATGCCGGTATTGCGGCCGATTTCGGCGAACACTGGACCGTGGGCGTGAGCGGACAAAACCTGATGTCGCGTGATATCGACACCAAAGACATCCGTATTCGCAACGGCCGTACGGGAGAAGTGGTGAGCTATAAAGACACCTATCAGATCCGTCCGCTGGTGACCGCCGGTGCTGCCTGGCACAACGACCTGGTGACGCTGACCGCCGATGGCGATCTGACCGAAACCAAAGGCTTCAAGAGCGAAGATACATCGCAGTACGTGGGTGTCGGTGCCGAGGTGACGCCGCTGAGCTGGCTGGCGGTGCGTGCGGGTTATCGTGCCGACGTGAAGGGTAACGACAGCAATGTCTTTACCGGCGGTGTCGGTTTCGCGCCGTTTAGCACCGTGCATGTTGACCTGATGGGCCTGTACGGTGAAGACGAAACCTGGGGCGCAGGGGCTCAGCTGAGCATGACGTTCTAAAGTCCACCGGAGGCGCTGCGCCTCCGGCTTTTCTTTGTGCTATAGTAGCGCCCCTTTTCCACCAGATGCTTAAAACTTCGCCATGTCGTCAGAATTACAGACCGTTTTCCCTGCACACCGTTTTTCCATTGCGCCAATGCTCGACTGGACGGACAGACACTGCCGCTATTTCCTGCGCCAGCTCTCCCGCCGTACGCTGCTGTACACCGAAATGGTGACCACAGGCGCAATCATTCACGGCAAGGGCGACTATCTGGCCTATAGCGAAGAAGAGCATCCGGTTGCCCTGCAGCTGGGCGGCAGCGATCCGGCCGCCCTGGCGCAGTGCGCGAAGCTGGCTGAAGCGCGCGGCTACGACGAGATCAACCTCAACGTTGGCTGCCCGTCCGATCGCGTGCAAAACGGCATGTTCGGCGCCTGCCTGATGGGGAACGCGCAGCTGGTGGCGGACTGTATCAAGGCGATGCGTGACGTCGTTTCCATTCCGGTGACGGTCAAAACCCGTATCGGGATTGACGACCAGGACAGCTACGAATTCCTGTGCGATTTCATCAATACGGTCTCCGGCAAGGGCGAATGCGAGATGTTCATCATCCATGCGCGAAAAGCCTGGCTCTCCGGCCTGAGCCCGAAAGAGAACCGTGAAATCCCGCCGCTGGACTACCCGCGCGTGTATCAGCTGAAGCGTGACTTCCCTCACCTGACCATGTCCATTAACGGCGGCATCAAGTCGCTGGAAGAGGCAAAAGCGCATCTTGAACATATGGATGGGGTGATGGTCGGGCGCGAGGCGTATCAGAACCCGGGCATTCTGGCGACGGTCGATCGCGAAATCTTTGGCATCGAAGGTGCAGACACCGATCCGGTTGGCGTGGTGCGTGCGATGTATCCTTACATTGAGCGCGAGCTGAGCAACGGTACGTATCTCGGCCATATCACTCGCCATATGCTTGGGCTGTTCCAGGGCATTCCGGGCGCGCGTCAGTGGCGTCGCTACCTGAGTGAAAACGCGCATAAAGCCGGTGCCGATATTGAGGTGCTGGAACATGCGTTGCGCCTGGTGGCGGACAAGCGATAACTTTCGCTAAAAGTTCGTCAAATTCACCACGCCCTGCGAATTCTCGCGGGGCGTTTTGCTTTAAGAACAACACGTTATGTCTGGCATGATTCTTGTAATGTTTGCTGCATCATTCGGGAACGCGTGGGAGAGCACCATGCTGGAACTACTTTTTGTGATTGGCTTTTTTGTCATGCTGTTAGCAACGGGCATTTCGCTGCTCGGCATTCTGGCGGCTATCGTGGTGGCGACGGTCGTCATGTTTATTGGCGGATTGTTTGCCCTGACGATCAAACTGCTGCCGTGGTTACTGCTGGCCGTGGCGGTGGTATGGGTGATACGGGCGATTAAATCGCCAAAAGTGCCCAGTTATCAGCGCAATAACCGCTTCCGTTACTAAGGTATTGAGGGGTTCGTCACAGAGTTGTAACTTTTCCGGCAGCCTGGCTTAGAACAGAATAGGATTTACTTATCGAATCTGTCACTATGACTGCCGTTAAAGAATTCATCGCGCTGTACCCTACATACAGCCGAACTAAAAAAAGAAAGGGCTTCCCACGGGAAGCCCAATTTCTTTTTGGGGCTCAGGGAATCAATAAACTCGACCCCTGCGTTGCCCGGCTCTCCAGCACCTCATGCGCACGCTGCGCATCGGCTAGCGGGTATTTCTGCGCTTCTGCCACATCCACCTTAATGACGCCGCTGGCGATCAGCGAGAACAGCTCGTTGCTGGCTTCCTCAAGTTCTTCCCGGTTGGTGATGTAGCCTTGCAGGGAAGGGCGCGTGACGTACAGCGAGCCTTTCTGGTTAAGGATGCCCAGATTCACGCCGGTGACTGCGCCTGACGCATTCCCGAAGCTCACCATCAGCCCACGACGCTGCAGGCAGTCCAGCGACGCTTCCCAGGTGTCTTTCCCTACCGAGTCATACACCACGCGCACCTTTTTGCCGCTGGTGATCTCCTTCAGCCGTTCGACAATGCTCTCTTCACGGTAGTTAATCACCTGCCAGGCGCCCGCCTGCAGCGCGCGCTGGGCTTTTTGGGCATTGCCCACGGTGCCGATCAGTTTTGCGCCCAGCGCTTTTGCCCACTGACAGGCGATGAGCCCGACGCCACCCGCCGCGGCATGAAACAGGAACTGCTCGTCGGGTTTAATTTCATAGGTTTTGCGCAGCAGGTAGTAAACGGTTAACCCTTTCAGAAAGGAGGCCGCCGCCTGCTCAAAGGAGATGGCGTTGGGCAGCAGGGCGGCTTTATCCGCCGGGACGTTGTGGACGGAGCTGTAAGCGCCCAGCGGAGATTGCGCGTACACCACGCGGTCGCCTTCTTTAATATGCTTAACCGCGCTGCCCACTTTGACGACGACGCCGGCCGCCTCGGTGCCCAGTCCGCTCGGCATCGACGGAGGCGGGTAGAGCCCGCCGCGAATATAGGTGTCGATGTAGTTTATGCCGATGGCTTTGTTTTCAACCTGCACTTCGTTTTCGCCAGGCGCGGTGGGGGTGAACTCCACCGCGTTGAGTACGTCAGGGCCACCATGCTTGTGAAATTCAATACGTGTTGCCATGCTTCCTCCAGAATGTGGTAATCTTTCGACCCACTCTTTATCTCGGTAACTCCATTCACTATGGCAGGAAACAAACCCTTCAACAAACAGACTGAACCTCGCGAGCGTGATTTCCAGGTCGCAGGGTTAAAAGTCCCGCCGCACTCGATTGAAGCGGAACAGTCGGTGTTGGGCGGTTTAATGCTGGATAACGAGCGCTGGGACGACGTCGCCGAGCGCGTGGTGTCTGAGGATTTCTATACCCGTCCGCACCGTCATATCTTTACCGAAATGGCGCGCCTGCAGGAGTCGGGTAGCCCGATTGACCTGATCACGCTCGCGGAATCGCTGGAGCGTCAGGGACAGCTGGACAGCGTCGGCGGGTTTGCCTATCTGGCAGAACTGTCAAAAAACACGCCAAGTGCGGCGAACATCAGCGCTTATGCTGACATCGTGCGTGAACGCGCCGTTGTCCGCGAGATGATCTCGGTGGCGAATGAGATCGCCGAAGCGGGTTTTGATCCGCAGGGTCGCACCAGTGAAGACCTGCTCGACCTTGCCGAGTCCCGCGTCTTCAAAATCGCCGAAAGCCGCGCCAACAAAGACGAAGGCCCCAAAAATATCGCCGACGTCCTCGACGCCACCGTTGCCCGTATCGAACAGCTGTTCCAGCAGCCGCACGACGGTGTGACCGGGGTGAACACCGGCTATGACGATCTCAACAAGAAAACCGCCGGTCTGCAGCCGTCGGATTTGATTATCGTCGCCGCGCGTCCGTCGATGGGTAAAACGACATTTGCGATGAACCTCGTCGAAAATGCGGCGATGTTGCAGGATAAGCCGGTACTGATTTTCAGCCTTGAGATGCCCTCCGAGCAGATCATGATGCGTTCTCTGGCATCGCTGTCGCGCGTGGACCAGACCCGCATCCGTACCGGTCAGCTCGACGATGAGGACTGGGCGCGCATCTCCGGCACCATGGGCATTCTGCTGGAAAAACGTAACATCTATATTGATGACTCCTCCGGCCTGACGCCGACGGAAGTCCGTTCCCGCGCGCGTCGTATCGCCCGCGAACACGGCGGTATCGGCCTTATCATGATCGACTACCTTCAGCTGATGCGCGTCCCGTCGCTCTCCGACAACCGTACGCTGGAGATCGCCGAAATTTCCCGCTCGCTCAAGGCCTTAGCCAAAGAGCTGCACGTGCCGGTGGTGGCGCTGTCGCAGCTTAACCGCTCTCTGGAACAACGTGCCGACAAACGTCCGGTCAACTCCGACCTGCGTGAATCCGGCTCGATCGAGCAGGATGCCGACTTAATCATGTTTATCTACCGTGATGAGGTTTATCACGAGAACAGCGACCTGAAAGGGATCGCCGAAATTATTATTGGTAAACAACGTAACGGCCCGATCGGGACGGTGCGTCTGACCTTTAACGGCCAGTGGTCGCGTTTCGACAACTATGCCGGTCCTCAATATGATGATGAGTAATTTCTAAGGAATTCAAATGCAAGCGGCAACTGTTGTCATTAACCGCCGCGCTCTGCGACACAACCTGCAACGTCTGCGTGAACTGGCACCCGCCAGCAAGCTCGTTGCAGTCGTGAAAGCGAACGCTTACGGACACGGTCTTCTTGAGACCGCGCGAACGCTCCCCGATGCCGACGCCTTTGGTGTCGCCCGTCTTGAAGAAGCCCTCCGCCTGCGCGCAGGGGGGATTACCCAGCCGATTCTGCTCCTCGAAGGCTTTTTCGAAGCCGCCGATCTGCCAACTATCGCGGATCAGCATCTGCACACGGCGGTACACAACGAAGAACAGCTGGCCGCGCTGGAAACCGCTGAGCTGAGCGAGCCGGTGACCGTGTGGATGAAGCTTGATACGGGCATGCACCGTCTGGGCGTACGTCCGGAAAGCGCCGAAGCGTTTTATCAGCGTTTATGCCGGTGCAAAAACGTGCGCCAGCCGGTGAATATTGTCAGCCACTTCGCCCGTGCCGATGAGCCCGAGTGCGGGGCGACCGAGCGACAGCTGGATATCTTTAATACCTTCTGCGAAGGCAAGCCGGGGATGCGCTCGATCGCCGCATCCGGCGGTATTCTGCTGTGGCCGCAGTCGCATTTCGACTGGGCGCGACCGGGCATCATTCTTTACGGTGTGTCGCCGCTGGAGAATAAACCCTGGGGGCCGGACATGGGTTTCCAGCCAGTCATGTCTCTGGTGTCTACTCTGATTGCCGTGCGTGAACACAAAGCCGGTGAACCGGTGGGCTATGGTGGCACCTGGACCAGCGAGCGCGACACGCGTCTCGGCGTGGTGGCGATGGGCTACGGCGACGGCTATCCGCGCGCTGCACCAACGGGTACGCCGGTGCTGGTTAACGGTCGCGAGGTGAAGATCGTTGGCCGCGTGGCGATGGACATGATTTGCGTCGATCTGGGGCCAGAAGCGCAGGATAAACCCGGCGACGATGTGGTGATGTGGGGGGAAGGTTTACCCGTTGAACGTATTGCTGAAATCACTAAAGTGAGTGCTTACGAACTTATCACCCGCCTGACGTCGCGGGTGGCGATGAAGTACATCGACTAACATTTCATTCCAGGGAAGGATAATGTCCCCTTCAGAAATCGCTGCATGTCTGGCCTATGCTCTCTCCGTCTGGCTGGCCGCCAGAAACAATATCCATACGTGGTGGATAGGCATCATCGGTAGCGGGCTTTATGCCTGGGTCTTCTATTCTGTGCAGCTTTATGCTGACGTTACCCTTCAGTTCTTTTTCATCATAACGAGCATAACCGGCTGGCTGCATTGGCTTAAAGGCAATCATGGAGAGGTCTTGCCTGTTCGTCGTACCAGACCGGGACATTTTTTTATGCTTTTAGCCTGCGCCGTAAGCGTAGCAGCGGCGTACGGGTGGATATTGCATCTCTATACTAATGCATGGGCCCCCTGGCTGGACTCCATCATTTTGACATTCAGCATTCTTGCTCAGTTTATGTTGATGGGACGGCGTCTGGAAAACTGGTACATCTGGCTTGCCGTTAACACGCTGGCAGTACCGCTGTACGCGACGAGAGAACTGTACCTGACCGCCGGTTTATATCTGGTGTTTTGGTTTAATGCGTGGCACGGACTGTATCAGTGGCGCAAGGAGATCCGTGCGCAATGACGCTGTATGCCAACGGCCTGGTGGTAGGCAAATTCGCACCATTACATGCAGGCCATGAAGCGCTTATCAATACGGCACTTGAGCAGTGCGAGACGGTCTGTATCATCAGCTATTCGTCGCCGGAAATACGCGGTTACGAACCTGAAAAGCGGCTTAACTGGTTAACAACGCGCTTTCCGCAATGTCGCCACCTCGTGCTTTCGCCGCATGTGTTGGCTGCATATGGCCTTGCGCCACCGCCACCGAATGACGCTGATGACGATCTTCACCGGCATTATGTTGCAACGCTGTGTGAGGACATTTTGCACTGTCAGCCAGAGGCGGTATTTACTGCCGAAGACTATGGGGACGGGTTTGCCGCTGTCCTGAGCCAGCGTTTCGGACGACCGGTTGCGCACGTGCGTCTCCAGCGTCAACGGGGACCAGAGGCCCCTTCGGGAACGCTCATCCGTTCTGATGTTCATCGTTATCGTAAGATGATGTCCCCAGAGGTGTACCGCAGCTTTGTTTTTCGTATCTGCTTATTAGGTGGAGAATCGACGGGCAAAAGCACGCTAGCAAAAGCTCTGGCGCAGACGCTAAACGTTCCGTACGTTGCAGAGTATGGCCGTGAACACTGGGAAGCGAAGAACGGTATCCTGGATCGGGAGGATTTGCTGCATATTGCCCGCGAGCAAGTACGTCGGGAAGCATTAGCCTGCACGGCGCCTTATCTGGTCTGTGATACCTCACCTTTAACGACCCTGTTTTACGCACTCGATCAGTTTGGCAGCGCGCCGCAGGCGTTAAAGGAGTTAGCTGAACGAGACTATGCGCTGGTCGTACTTTGCGGAGATGAATTTCCGTTTGTGCAGGATGGCACCCGGCAGGGCGAGGCGTTTCGCCACCGACAGCAAGTATGGTATGAAGCAGAGCTGTCGGCACGAAATATTCCTTTTCTGCGCGTGCGGGGCTCACTGCCTGAGCGAATCGATCACATTTGCCGATATATCCAGGGACCGATCTGATATCGCTCTCGACCTTCATCTGCTTCCGGTTTATTGTTGAAATCCCTGCCTCATCGAATTCCGGAGAACCATCGCGTGTTTCAGAAAGTTGACGCCTATGCCGGCGACCCTATCCTCTCCTTAATGGAGCGTTTCAAAGAAGATCCTCGCAGCGACAAAGTGAATCTTAGCATCGGTCTGTATTACAACGAGGATGGCATTATTCCTCAATTAAAAGCCGTTGCCGAAGCCGAAGCGCGTCTGAACGCGGTTCCACACGGCGCGTCTCTTTATCTGCCGATGGAAGGGCTAAACGCTTATCGCAATACCATTGCACCGCTGCTGTTCGGCGCCGATCACGCTGTGCTCGCGCAAAAACGCGTGGCGACCATCCAGACGCTGGGCGGCTCGGGTGCGCTGAAAGTGGGTGCAGACTTCCTGAAAAAATACTTCCCGGATTCAGGCGTGTGGGTCAGCGACCCGACGTGGGAAAACCACGTTGCGATCTTCGAGGGCGCGGGCTTTAAGGTGGCGACCTATCCGTGGTTCGACAGCGAAACGAACGGCGTGCGCGTTGACGCGCTGCTGGAAAAGCTGAACACGCTGCCAGCGCGCAGTATTGTGCTGCTGCACCCATGCTGCCATAACCCAACCGGGGCGGATCTCACCAATGCCCAGTGGGATGCGGTGATCGAGGTGCTGAAGACCCGCGACCTAATCCCGTTCCTCGACATTGCCTACCAGGGCTTTGGCGCGGGTATGGAAGAAGACGCCTACGCCATCCGTGCCGCTGCCAGCGCCGGGCTGCCTGTACTGGTGAGTAACTCCTTCTCTAAGATCTTCTCCCTGTACGGTGAACGCGTTGGTGGCCTGTCCGTGGTGTGTGAAGACGCCGAAGCGGCGGGCCGCGTGCTGGGCCAGCTGAAAGCGACGGTGCGCCGTATCTACTCCAGCCCGCCAAACTTTGGTGCTCAGGTAGTGGCGACGGTTCTCGGTGACGAAACGCTGAAAGCGTCCTGGCTTGCCGAAGTGGAAGCGATGCGTAAGCGCATCCTGTCGATGCGTCAGGCGCTGGTTAACGTCCTGAAAGAGGCCGTGCCAGGGCATAACTTTGACTATCTGCTCAAGCAGCGCGGGATGTTCAGCTATACCGGACTGAGCGCGGCGCAGGTCGATCGCCTGCGCGAAGAGTTCGGTGTCTACCTGATCGCCAGCGGCCGTATGTGCGTGGCGGGCCTGAATGCCAGCAACGTTCACCGCGTGGCGCAGGCGTTTGCAGCTGTGATGTAAGTACTCACTACTTTTTATCTCCCTCTCCCTGTGGGAGAGGGCATCAGGCCGCAGAAAATCTTGCCCGGTGGCGGCTGCGCCTGCGCCTTACCGGGCCTACATCACTCATCCACACTTTGTGATCGTCTTCTTTTTATTCCGCTTCATAAGCAAAAACTCCTTCCCTTCACCTCCCGCTGGGGTTAAGGTCGGATAGTTTTTTGACCATTCACTCAAAATAAAACGATAACAAGCTGAATATTCAGGGGAAAATATGCGCAAGATCACACTGGCGCTCAGCGCCGCCTGCTTATTGTTCTCACTTAATAGCGCCGTCGTCGCACGTGCCTCGGCGCCGACGCCGCTTTACACCGGCACCACCGCCGCCATGCTTGCCGAACAGGCGCCCATTCACTGGGTCTCCGTGGCCCAAATCGAAAACAGCCTGATGGGACGCGCGCCAATGGCCGTGGGCTTCGACATTGACGATACCGTGCTGTTCTCAAGCCCTGGCTTCTGGCGCGGCAAAAAAATGTATTCACCGGACAGCGAAGCGTATCTGAAGAATCCGGAGTTCTGGGAAAAAATGAATAATGGCTGGGACGAGTACAGCATCCCGAAAGAGGTCGCCCGGGCGCTTATTGCTATGCACGTTAAGCGCGGTGACAGCATTTACTTCGTTACCGGCCGTAGCCAGACCAAAACGGAAACCGTCTCCAGAACACTGCAGGACGATTTCCAGATCCCGGCTGCCAATATGAATCCGGTCATTTTTGCGGGTGACAAAGAGGGGCAAAACACCAAAATCCAGTGGCTGGAAAAGAAAAACATCAAAGTGTTTTATGGCGATTCGGATAACGACATTACCGCCGCGCAGGATGCTGGTGCCAGAGGGATCAGGGTGTTACGCGCGTCTAACTCGACCTATCGACCGCTGCCGATGGCCGGAAAGTTTGGTGAAGAGGTGATCGTCAACTCGGAGTATTAAGTCTCTGGCAGCGAGTTTGACTCTTTTTTAATCAAATCTCGCTGCTGCGGGTTTTACCTTTCGCCTTCTTGCTGCACACTTAGAAAGATTCATCTTTCATTACGGAGCAGCAGATGTGGTACCAACAGACCCTGACCTTAAGCGCTAAACCACGCGGTTTTCACCTGGTGACGGATGAAGTCATCGGGCAGCTCCGCGACCTGTCGCGGGTCAAAACGGGTTTGCTGCATCTGCTGCTTCAGCACACGTCAGCCTCTCTCACGCTGAATGAAAATTGCGATCCCACCGTCCGGTCTGACATGGAGCGTCATTTTCTGAAGAGCGTCCCGGACAACGCGCCCTACGAGCATGACTATGAGGGGGCGGACGATATGCCTTCGCATATCAAATCTTCCCTGCTGGGCGTATCGCTGATGCTGCCGGTCCACAACGGACGGCTGCTGTTGGGCACGTGGCAGGGGATCTGGCTGGGAGAGCATCGCATTCACGGTGGTTCGCGTAAAATTATCGCCACGCTACAAGGGGAATAAAGATGACAATTTCGGAGATACTTCAGTACTGCATGAGCAAGCCCGGCGCGGAGCAGAGCGTCCATAGCGACTGGAAAGCCACGCAGGTTAAGGTGGGGGATGTGCTGTTTGCGATGGTGAAAGAGGTAGAAGGCCGTCCGGCGGCGTCGCTGAAAACCAGCCCTGAACTGGCGGATTTACTGCGTCAGCAGCATGATGACGTGAGGCCGAGCCAGCACCTCAATAAGGCGCACTGGAGCACCGTCTATCTGGATGGATCGATTCCAGGCTCGCAAATTTACTACCTGGTGGACGCGTCCTATCAGCAGGCGGTTGAGCTGCTGCCGGAAACGACCCGACAGCAACTCTCCGTGTGACAATTACAGCAACGGTTTAAGGAAGCGCGCGGTGTGCGAGGCTTCGCACTCTGCAACGGTCTCTGGCGTACCGGAGACGAGGATTTCACCGCCGCCGCTGCCGCCTTCCGGGCCAAGATCGACAATCCAGTCCGCGGTTTTAATCACGTCCAGGTTATGCTCGATGACCACGATGGTGTTGCCCTGATCGCGCAGCTGATGCAGCACGTCCAGCAGCTGCTGGATATCAGCAAAGTGCAGACCGGTGGTCGGCTCATCCAGGATATACAGCGTCTGACCGGTGCCGCGTTTTGACAGCTCGCGCGCCAGCTTCACGCGCTGCGCTTCACCGCCGGACAGCGTCGTGGCGGACTGCCCCAGACGAATGTAGGTCAGGCCGACGTCCATCAGCGTCTGCAGCTTACGCGCCAGCGCGGGAACGGCGTCAAAGAACTCGCGCGCCTCTTCGATGGTCATATCCAGCACTTCGTGGATGGTCTTGCCCTTGTACTTAATCTCCAGCGTTTCGCGGTTATAGCGCTTGCCTTTGCACTGGTCGCACGGCACGTAGATATCCGGCAGGAAGTGCATCTCAACCTTGATCACGCCGTCGCCCTGGCAGGCTTCACAGCGGCCGCCGCGCACGTTAAAGCTGAAACGTCCCGGCGTGTAGCCGCGTGAACGCGCTTCCGGCACACCGGCAAACAGTTCACGTACGGGCGTGAAAACACCGGTATAAGTTGCCGGGTTAGAGCGTGGCGTACGGCCAATCGGGCTCTGGTCGATGTCGATCACTTTATCGAAATGCTCCAGCCCCTGGATGTCGCGGTACGGTGCCGGTTCGGCCAGCGTCGCGCCGTTCAGCGCCGTCTGCGCAATCGGGAACAGCGTATCGTTGATCAGCGTCGACTTACCGGAACCGGACACGCCGGTAATGCAGGTAAACAGGCCCACCGGCAGCGTCAGGGTAACGTCTTTCAGGTTGTTGCCGCGCGCGCCGGTCAGCTTCAGCACTTTTTCCGGGTTCGCCGCCACGCGCTGTTTTGGTACTTCAATCTTGCGCTTGCCGCTCATGTACTGGCCGGTCAGCGACTCGGGCACCGCCATAATGTCCTTCAGCGTGCCTTCCGCCACCACCTGGCCGCCGTGCACGCCAGCGCCCGGGCCGATGTCGATCACGTGGTCTGCGGCGCGGATCGCGTCTTCGTCGTGCTCGACCACAATCACCGTGTTGCCGAGGTTACGCAGGTGGACCAGGGTGCCGAGCAGGCGCTCGTTGTCGCGCTGGTGCAGGCCGATGGACGGCTCATCCAGCACGTACATCACGCCCACCAGGCCCGCGCCAATCTGGCTCGCCAGACGAATACGCTGGGCTTCACCGCCGGAGAGCGTTTCTGCCGAGCGTGAAAGCGTCAGGTAGTTCAGGCCGACGTTCACCAGGAACTTCAGGCGATCGCCAATCTCTTTCAAGACTTTTTCAGCAATTTTGGCGCGCTGGCCGGACAGCTTCAGGTTATTGAAGAAGTCCATCGCGTGGCCGATGCTCATGTCTGAGATGGTCGGCAGCGCCGTATTTTCCACAAACACGTGGCGCGCTTCGCGACGCAGGCGCGTGCCCTCGCAGGTGGCGCAGGAGCGGTTGCTGATGAACTTCGCCAGTTCCTCGCGCACCGCGCTGGATTCGGTCTCTTTGTAGCGGCGCTCCATATTGTGCAGCACCCCTTCGAACGGATGGCGGCGCACGGAGGTATCGCCGCGATCGTTCATATACTTGAACTCGATGTTCTCTTTGCCAGAACCGAACAGGATCACTTTGTGTACGTTCGGGCTCAGGCTCGCCCACGGCGCTTCCACGTCGAATTTGTAGTGCTCCGCCAGCGACTTCAGCATCTGGAAGTAGTAGAAGTTACGCTTGTCCCAGCCGCGAATGGCGCCACCCGCCAACGAAAGCTCCGGATTCTGGATCACGCGGTCCGGATCGAAATACTGCTGCACGCCCAGGCCGTCACACGTCGGGCAGGCGCCCGCCGGGTTGTTAAACGAGAACAGGCGCGGTTCCAGCTCGCGCATGCTGTAGCCGCAAATCGGGCAGGCAAAGTTGGCGGAGAAGAGCAGCTCTTCCGCCTGCGGGTCGTCCATGTCGGAAACCACGGCCGTGCCGCCGGAGAGCTCCAGCGCCGTTTCAAACGATTCTGCGAGACGCGTGGCGAGATCGTCACGCACCTTAAAGCGGTCAATCACCACCTCGATGGTGTGCTTCTTCTGCAGTTCCAGCTTGGGTGGGTCGGACAGGTCACACACCTCGCCGTCAATACGGGCGCGGATATAGCCCTGGCTTGCCAGGTTTTCCAGCGTTTTGGTGTGCTCACCCTTACGCTCTTTAATGATTGGCGCCAGCAGCATCAGGCGTTTGCCTTCCGGCTGCGACAGCACGTTATCCACCATCTGGCTCACGGTCTGTGCCGCCAGCGGGACGTCGTGGTCCGGGCAGCGCGGCTCACCCACGCGGGCATACAGCAGACGCAGGTAGTCATGAATTTCAGTAATGGTACCGACCGTGGAGCGCGGGTTATGCGACGTGGACTTCTGCTCAATAGAGATAGCAGGAGACAACCCTTCAATGTGGTCGACATCCGGTTTTTCCATCAGCGACAGGAACTGACGCGCGTACGCCGAGAGCGATTCAACGTAACGACGCTGTCCTTCGGCATACAGAGTGTCGAAAGCCAGTGAGGATTTGCCAGACCCCGAAAGCCCGGTCACGACAATGAGTTTGTCGCGAGGGATTATGAGGTTGATATTCTTGAGATTGTGGGTGCGGGCGCCCCGAACTTCGATCTTATCCATTCACCTTTCCCGGTTGGAACACGGATTGCCTAGTTTGTTTGAAGGACAAACGGCTGTCAGAAACGGCTAATTATGACACAATTTGACCTGTTTGAATATACAGTATTGGAATGCATTTTCTGACGGACTGTGTAACAATGTTATGTTCGCACGAGAACTCTGGAATCCATCTCGCAGCTATCAAAATGCAGCGTGGAAATGGTACACTCGCGCGTTTACACTATTAAGAAACGTATTCAGGAGACACGAACATGGCCAGCAGAGGCGTAAACAAGGTGATTCTCGTCGGTAATCTGGGCCAGGACCCGGAAGTACGCTACATGCCGAGTGGTGGCGCAGTTGCCAACATTACGCTGGCTACTTCCGAATCCTGGCGTGATAAAGCGACCGGTGAGATGAAAGAGCAGACCGAATGGCACCGCGTTGTGCTGTTTGGCAAACTGGCAGAAGTGGCCGGTGAGTATCTGCGTAAAGGTTCTCAGGTCTATATCGAAGGCCAGCTGCGTACCCGCAAATGGACCGATCAGTCCGGTGCTGAGAAGTACACCACTGAAGTCGTGGTTAACGTCGGCGGCACCATGCAGATGCTGGGTGGCCGTCAGGGCGGTGGCGCACCAGCAGGTGGCGGCCAGCAGCAGGGTGGTTGGGGTCAGCCTCAGCAGCCACAGGGCGGCAACCAGTTCAGCGGCGGCGCGCAGTCTCGTCCGCAGCAGCAGTCTGCTCCGGCGCCGTCTAACGAACCGCCAATGGATTTCGACGACGACATTCCGTTCTGATTTGTGCGTCCTTCAAACAAAAAACCCAGACATCGTCTGGGTTTTTTTTATTCCATAAAGGGATCAGGTAATCACCATTGGCCAGTCTGGTGGCGTGTGGCTCATCGCTTCAACCATCACCACTTTGATATTTTCCCAGACGGCGGCGATATCCAGCAGGGTAATGCCAAGCAGCCCCGTTGCAAACCAACATGCTGCACCCAGCCCCAACAGCGTGCTGATGACAGCGAGACCCGCGTAGTCAGATTTACGAAACTGAATGTTCAGCGTGCTGGCCAAAAACATCAGTACCGCACTCAACAAAGGCCAGCGCAGGAGAACCATGCTGGTAGTAATGGTTGCCATAAACCCATCCTCTACAAAACAGACGACCTGAATGAAACGGTGTTTCTCGTTACAGAATATGTGTGAACTATATCACATTTGTTGATTTATTCGCCAGTATCTGTGCGATCAAAAAACGGTTTTTATTCCTCAGGTAAAGAGTGTGTGCAGGCTGGCCCTGCCTTCGGCGCGCGAGGAGGCGCCCCCCAGCGTGCCGGAAACGTCCATCGGGCTAGTGGTGATACCTCAAATTCGGTTTTTATAAGAGGGGCTCAGTCGAATCATAAAATAGTGCGGCGAAGACTGATTATTTATAAATCAACGCACACAATGCCCCACAGTAAATAGCATAAAACGTCATGATAAAGGTGCGCTTTTTTCATGCTGCCAGAAGTTTGGCTTAATCAACGATCGTCTGTTGTGTTATCTTCCCTCCGTCCTCGAGGGCTGGATAATTATTTTCCTTAATTGAAACGGAACGAATACTTACAGTTTCACTTACGGGAAAATATTATCGTCATAACGAAATTTAAGATTTTTAATACGAAAAGTCAGTTGCTAACTTCGCATGATTCATGCAACGTAATCACCTGTTTAACACAGCATCCGGCCTTCATTACTACAGGCGTACAACATGCAGGGATATAGGGCGGGAAATGAATCGTAGCGCGCGGCGCAAGATGCTCAGGGTGGTAGGGATCATCATGGTAGTTATGCTGCCGGTGATGCTTGCGCTATGGTTTGCCCAGCTAAGAGCCGTGTCTGAAACAAGCGCCCAGCTACGGACATTTGCTGAACTGGCTTTAGACAAAACTGAGCTGGTTATACAACAGGTTGATCTGGCCCGGGACGAGGCAGAAAAATATCGGGGCGAGCTCTGTACCCCGGGACACCGTCAATATATGTTGAACGTTGTTCGTGGTCGCCTGTTTGTTGCCGATTTAATTTACGCTGAAGGTCAGAATTTTCTTTGTTCGACCGTTTTTACACCGGATCAACCCTACGCCATACCCGTCGCTAATTACACGCGAAAACCTGACGTCGCTATCTATTATTATCGCGACACCCCATTTTATACTGGCTATAAAATGACATATATGCAGCGCGGAAATTATGTGGTGGTCGTTAATCCACTTTCATACAGCGAAGTCATGTCCGCGGATCATTCTCTCTCGTGGGGGGTTTACGACACGGTAACCAATGCTTTCTTTTCCGTCAGTCAGAAAGCCAACGTTTCGTTATTAAATTCGCTGATTCGGGATAAGGAATCGGTATTTCAAAAAGATAACCGCTTTTATACGATCGTCACATCCCCTAAAAGACCGATTGCGGCCATCGTGTCGACATCGAATAAACGCTTTTATGAAACGCTTTATCATCAGGCGACATTAACGCTGCCGCTGGGCATGATCTGCAGCATTATTATTTTGCTGGTCTGGTCCCGTACTCATCGTGAGCTTAATTCGCCGGGGCGTTTACTGCATCGGGCGCTGAACAAACGCCAGCTTTGCGTGCACTATCAACCGATTATTGATATTAAGAACAACCGGTGTGTCGGCGCGGAGGCGTTGTTACGCTGGCCGGGTTTTAACGGGCAGGTGATGAGCCCGGCTGAGTTTATTCCGCTGGCTGAAAATGAGGGGATGAGCGAGCGGATTACGGATTACGTCGTTGAGGAAGTGTTCAGCGATTTGGGCCATTTCCTGGCCGAGCATCCGCATCTCTATATTTCGATTAACCTGTCGGCCACGGATTTCCACTCCTCGCGGCTGATCGCCATGATTTCTGAGAAGGCTCGCCACTACGCCGTCCGCGCGCAGCAAATCAAAATTGAAGTGACGGAACGCGGTTTTATCGATGTGCCTAAAACCACGCCGGTGATTCAGGCTTTCCGTCAGGCGGGGTATGAAGTGGCGATCGATGATTTCGGTACCGGCTATTCGAACCTGCACAACCTCTACTCGCTGAACGTCGATATTCTGAAAATCGATAAATCGTTTATCGATACCTTAACGACCAACAGCACCAGCCACCTGATCGCCGAGCATATTATCGAGATGGCGCAAAGCCTGCGGCTGAAAACCATTGCGGAAGGGGTCGAGACGGCAGAGCAGGTGAGCTGGCTGTTGAAGCGCGGCGTCCAGTTTTGTCAGGGATGGCACTTCGCGAAAGCGATGCCGCCCCAGGAATTTATGACCTGGCAGCAGCAACCTTTGCACTGAGAGTAATTAATTCAACTGGTGGCGATAGTCGCTCGGCGTGCGGTCAAACTCGCGGCGAAACACGCGGGAAAAGGTTTGTTGCGACACATAGCCAAGATCCATCGCGATATCAAAAATCGGCCGCTGCGTTGAGCGTAGCGCCTGCGCCGCCAGCAGCAGCCTGCGCTGACGAATGTACTCACCCAGCGTCTGATGCATGACCGTGCGGAACATTCTCTGTAAATACCATTTCGAATAGCCCGACTTTTTCGCGACCACATCAATGTTCAACGGTTGGTCGATATGATCGTCAATCCATTCAATAAGCGTCTGAATAATCTGCTGATGCGACATAAGGTTGCCCCTCTGTAGATACAACTTTCTCGGTTGATTCGTCGTTTTCTCTGCGGGGGAGTATAATTCCTCAAGTTAACTTGAGGTAAAGAGGTTTTATGGAAAAGAGATTGCCGCGCATTAAAGCGCTGTTAACCCCCGGCGAAGTGGCAAAGCGAAGCGGCGTTGCGGTATCGGCGCTCCACTTCTATGAAAGCAAAGGGTTAATTAAAAGCATCCGCAACGGCGGCAACCAGCGTCGCTATACCCGCGACGTGCTCCGCTACGTGGCGATTATCAAAATTGCGCAACGAATCGGCATTCCCCTGGCTACCATTGGCGAGGCATTTGGCGTGCTGCCGGAAGGGCATACGCTGAGCCCGAAAGAGTGGAAAGAGCTTTCATCCCAGTGGCGAGAAGAGCTGGACAGGCGTATCCATACGCTGGTCGCGCTGCGTGATGAGCTGGACGGTTGTATCGGCTGCGGCTGCCTGTCGCGCAGCGACTGCCCGTTGCGTAACCCCGGCGACAAACTGGGCGAACAGGGGACGGGGGCGCGGTTGCTGGAAGAGGATTGAGCGTGCGTGTAGCCCATTCGCCGGGTGGCGCTTCGCTTACCCGGCCTACCAAACCGTCAAATGTAGGCCGGGTAAGGCGCAGCCGCCACCCGGCAAAACCCCACATACATAAAGAACTAAAGCGCCACAAAGGGCGCTTTAGTTTTTCCCGGTCTTTGTCTTTCTCTCTATCCCGCTGGTTCACGGGAGGGTTTCCCCCGACGTCAGCACCCCTCGTGTCGAGCTGGTTGGGGAGGTTCCGGATTGTGCTGACACTTTAATTCTATGCAAGACCCGTTTTTTCGCCAGCGTCGCTGACCGGTTTTTAGCCGAATTTTTTTCGCGGTGTTGTTCGATTTTCTATAGTTAAAAAGTATGAATAACAGGAGAAAACCATGCTCACGGTACACCACCTTAACCAGTCGCGCTCGCACCGCGTGATCTGGGCGCTGGAAGAACTCGGTCTGCCTTATGAGATCGTTCACTATCAGCGCGAAAAGAACATGCTTGCGCCGGAGGCTCTCAAAAAGGTGCATCCGTTGGGCAAATCGCCGGTCATCGAAGATAACGGGCTGATCCTCGCGGAGTCTGGCGCCATTCTGGAGTATCTGCAGGAAACATACGATGCCGAGTCGCGGCTTAAGCCTTTAGATCCGGCGCAGAAGGTGCAGTATCGCTTCTGGCTGCACTACGCGGAAGGATCGCTGATGCCGCTGCTGCTAATGAAGCTGGTCTTCAGCAGTCTCGGCAAGCCGCCGGTGCCGTTTGGTATCCGAACCCTGGGCAAAGCGCTTGGGCAGGGGGTGCAGAAAGCGTACCTTAACCGCCAGCTGGAAACCCATGCGCGCTTTATTGAGTCGCACCTTGCTAAAAACAGCTGGTTTGCCGGGGATTCGCTCAGCATGGCCGACATTCAAATGAGCTTCCCGATCTTTGCCCTGCTGGCGCGCGGCGGTATCGACAACCTGCCGCATAGTCAGGCATGGAAAACGAAAGTTGAAAACAGCCCTGGCTGGCAACGAACCCTGGCACAAGGGGGACCGTTATCCATTCCGGGTGAGGATTGAAATGTAAACAAATTGCGCATAGACGATAACGTTTGCGCATCCTCTGTTTATTTCTTCAGCGTCATAAGGGAATTTTAGCGAAAAACGATAAAGTTCAGTTGAAAAGGGCGGGGATTAGGCTAGATAATCGTTTGCCTTAATTTGACCACCCGTTTGTAAGCGCGGAGCTAAACGTTTGCTTTTTCTGTGACGCCCTTTCGTCGCAAACGCAACACAAGGATTTGACGTTTAGCTGGCAGTGGCGTCTCCACCTCGCTTACGGACTTCCTAAAAAACTCTCAGGGGATGTTTTCTATGTCTACGCCATCTGCGCGTACTGGCGGTTCACTTGACGCCATGTTTAAAATTTCGGCCCGCGGCAGCACCGTGCGCCAGGAAATCGTTGCCGGTTTGACAACGTTTCTGGCGATGGTTTATTCCGTCATCGTTGTGCCGGGTATGCTGGGCAAAGCGGGCTTCCCGCCAGCGGCTGTCTTTGTGGCGACCTGCCTTGTGGCCGGCGTGGGCTCTATCGTGATGGGCCTGTGGGCGAACCTGCCGCTGGCGATTGGTTGCGCCATCTCCCTGACCGCGTTTACCGCGTTCAGCCTGGTGCTGGGCCAGCACATCAGCGTACCGGTTGCGCTGGGCGCCGTGTTCCTGATGGGTGTGCTGTTTACCGTTATTTCAGCGACCGGCATCCGTAGCTGGATCTTGCGCAACCTGCCGCAGGGCGTGGCGCACGGTACCGGCATCGGCATCGGCCTGTTCCTGCTGCTGATCGCCGCCAACGGCGTCGGTCTGGTTATCAAGAACCCGCTCGACGGCCTGCCGGTTGCGCTCGGCCACTTCGCCAGCTTCCCGGTGATCATGTCGCTGATCGGCCTGGCGGTGATTATCGGTCTGGAAAAACTGAAAGTCCCGGGCGGCATTCTGCTGACTATTATCGGCGTGTCCATTGTGGGCCTGATTTTCGATCCGAACGTCCACTTCTCCGGCATTTTCGCCATGCCGTCGCTGAGCGATGACAAAGGCAACTCTCTGATTGGCAGCCTGGATATCGTTGGCGCGCTCAACCCGGTGATCCTGCCAAGCGTGCTGGCGCTGGTGATGACCGCCGTGTTTGACGCGACCGGTACCATTCGTGCGGTGGCCGGTCAGGCGAACCTGCTGGATAAAGACGGTCAGATTATTGACGGCGGCAAAGCGCTGACGACGGACTCCCTGAGCAGCGTCTTCTCGGGCCTGGTGGGCGCAGCGCCTGCGGCGGTGTACATCGAGTCCGCAGCGGGTACGGCGGCGGGCGGTAAAACCGGCCTGACGGCGATCACCGTGGGCGTGCTGTTCATGCTGATCCTGTTCCTCTCCCCGCTCTC
This sequence comes from Enterobacter sp. EC_50, assembly GCF_019584525.1. Lineage (NCBI taxonomy): Bacteria > Pseudomonadati > Pseudomonadota > Gammaproteobacteria > Enterobacterales > Enterobacteriaceae > Enterobacter > Enterobacter sp. EC_50. Next base: position 96,557 of record NZ_VDAF01000016.1, read on the forward strand.
CTATCTGGTTCCGGCGTACGCGACCGCGCCAGCGCTGATGTACGTTGGCCTGCTGATGCTGAGCAACGTGGCGAAAATCGACTTTGCGGATTTCGTTGACGCGATGTCTGGCCTGATTACCGCGGTCTTCATCGTACTGACCTGTAACATCGTGACCGGCATTATGATCGGCTTCGCGTCGCTGGTGATTGGTCGTCTGGTCTCCGGTGAATGGCGCAAGCTGAACGTTGGCACCGTTGTGATTGCCGTTGCGCTGGTGGCGTTTTACGCGGGCGGCTGGGCAATCTGAGTTGTCCTTTGATGCGAAAACGGGTGGCTCAGGCCGCCCGTTTTTATTTTCAGGACTCATCCTGTTGCCTTTTGCGTTACTCTGGGGAAGATAGAATAAAAGGCACGACGCCTTCCGGAGTACATAAGCAACACAGCAAACAGGGAACGCATGGAAATCTTCTTCACAATACTCATCATGACCCTTGTGGTCTCGCTATCCGGGGTGGTTACACGCGTACTGCCCTTTCAGGTCCCCCTGCCATTAATGCAAATTGCCATCGGCGCGCTGCTGGCGTGGCCGACGTTTGGCCTGCACGTGGAATTTGACCCCGAACTGTTCCTCGTGCTGTTCATCCCGCCACTGCTGTTTGCCGATGGCTGGAAAACGCCCACGCGCGAGTTCCTTGAGCACGGGCGAGAGATCTTCGGCCTGGCGCTTGCGCTGGTGGTGGTCACCGTCGTCGGGATTGGTTTCCTGATCTACTGGACGGTACCGGGTATCCCGTTAATTCCTGCCTTTGCGCTGGCCGCCGTGCTGTCGCCAACCGATGCCGTGGCGCTGTCCGGCATTGTGGGCGAAGGCCGCATTCCGAAGAAAATCATGGGGATTTTACAGGGTGAGGCGCTGATGAATGACGCCTCCGGCCTGGTTGCCCTGAAGTTTGCCGTGGCCGTTGCGATGGGCACGATGGTCTTTACCGTCGGCGGCGCGACGCTGGAGTTCTTTAAGGTAGCCATCGGCGGTATTCTCGCGGGCTTCGTGGTGAGCTGGCTGTACGGCCGCTCATTGCGCTTCCTCAGCCGCTGGGGCGGCGATGAACCCGCGACGCAGATCGTGCTGCTGTTCCTGCTGCCGTTCGCCTCTTATCTGATTGCCGAACATATCGGCGTGTCGGGCATTCTGGCCGCGGTCGCGGCAGGGATGACCATCACCCGCTCCGGCGTGATGCGCCGCGCGCCGCTGGCGATGCGCCTGCGTGCCAACAGCACCTGGGCGATGCTCGAGTTTGTCTTTAACGGCATGGTGTTCCTGCTGTTGGGCCTGCAGCTGCCGGGCATTATGGAATCCTCGCTGGTGGCGGCGGAGGCCGATCCGAACGTTGAGGTCTGGATGCTGTTTACCGACATCGTGCTGATCTACCTGGCGCTGATGCTGGTGCGTTTCGGCTGGCTGTGGACGATGAAAAACTTCAGCGTCCGCTTCCTGAAGAAAAAACCGATGGAGTTCGGCTCGTGGACAACGCGTGAGCTGCTGATTGCCTCTTTTGCGGGCGTACGCGGGGCGATAACCCTCGCCGGTGTGCTCTCCATTCCGCTGCTGCTGCCGACGGGCGATGTCTTCCCGGCGCGTTACGAGCTGGTGTTCCTGGCGGCGGGGGTGATTCTGTTCTCCCTGTTCGTCGGCGTGATTATGCTGCCGATTTTGCTCCAGCATATTGATGTTGGCGATTCGACCCAGCAGCACAAGGAAGAGCGTATTGCGCGTGCGGCCACCGCCGAAGTGGCGATTGTCGCCATCCAGAAAATGGAAGAGCGCCTGGCCGCGGATGCGGAAGAGAACATCGACAATCAGCTGCTGACGGAGGTGAGTTCCCGCGTAATTGGTAACCTGCGTCGCCGCGCGGACGGGCGTAACGATGTAGAAAGCTCGCTGCAGGAGGAGAACCTGGAACGCCGGTTCCGTCTGGCCGCGCTGCGCTCAGAGCGTGCCGAACTGTATCACCTGCGCGCCACGCGCCAGATCAGCAACGAGACGCTGCAAAAGCTGCTGCACGATCTGGACCTGCTGGAAGCGCTGTTGATAGAGAATCAGTAGCGCGCTTTTGCCCGGTGGCGCTGCGCTTACCGGGCCTACGTTTGAACCGTAGGCCGGGTAAGGCGAAGCCGCCACCCGGCACTATTCAGACCGCACCCAAAACCCCTTACAACACTGCAGCCACGCCTGCGCGCTCTGCGACAAATAGACCCCTTCACGCCAGATCATCCCTAACTGCCAGTGCAGATCGCTCTCCAGCGGGATCCAGCGCAGCGTGTTTTTATCCAGACGCTCGCAAATCGGCTGCGGCAGAATGGCAATCCCCACGCCCGCCTGCACCATCGCGGCCAGGAAATCCCACTGACCGCTGCGCACCGCAATGCGTGGCTTGACGTTATGTTGGTTAAACAGCGTCATCAGCTGGCGGCTTAAGGCGAAGTCTTCGTTGTAGATCAGCAGAGGGTATTCGCCGAGCAGCTCAGGCTTCACCGCGTCCCTTTTCAGCCAGTCGCCGGAGCGGGGCACCAGCACGCACAGCGGGTGGCTAAAGAGCGGAAGCGTCGCCAGGCCGCTCTCTTCCTCAACGGGGAGGGCGGTCATGGCCACGTCGAGCTCGCCGTTAGTGACGGCCTGCTGGACGGTTAAGCCACCAAACTCCGAAATCTTCAGCTCTACGCCAGGATAGCGCTGGCGAAACAGGCCGATCGGCCCGGCCATCATCATCCCCACCATCGGTGGAATGCCGAGGCGAAGCACCCCTTTGGTCAGATGATTAATATCGTCCAGCTCCGCTTCCAGCTGGCGGAACTCCGCCAGAATGGCCAGCCCGCGTTCGAACACCACGCGTCCGGTATCGGTCAGCAGCAGCTTGCGCCCGTCGCGGATCAGCAGGGTACAGTTCAGTTCATCTTCGAGGTTTTTCAGCATCTTGCTGATGGTGGGCTGGGTAACAAACAACTTCTCCGCTGCGCGAGTAAAACTTTGCTGGCGAACCACTTCGACAAAATAGCGCAGCGTTCTTATGTCCATGATTATTCCTCGAAACTATACCTGTGATGATTTTAATTCATTTCAGTCCATACCGTGCGCTCACTATACTGGCGCCTCGTCTCATTTTTGAGGAAAACCCCCATGGCCGTGGCGTTAAGCCGTGTTACGCCTGCCGTTGTGCAACGACTCCAGGTCCCGGTTCAAGTACTGCTTTACGCGGGACTGTTTGTTTTCGCCGAATATCTTGTCGGCTGGCTGCACCTGCCGCTGCCTGCCAACCTGGTGGGGATGCTGCTGATGTTGACGCTCATCCTCTGTCGCGTGATCCCCCTTAACTGGGTGCGCGCCGGGGCGCGCTGGCTGCTGGCGGAGATGCTGCTGTTCTTTGTGCCTGCCGTGGTGGCGGTGGTGAACTATGCGCAGCTGCTGATGGTGGACGGCTGGCGAATCTTTGCGGTGATCGCGCTGAGTACGCTGATGGTGCTGGGAGCGACCGCCTGGGTGGTGGATAAAGTGTATCGCTTTGAAATCAGCAGGCACAAACATGACTAACTTTCAGATCAGCGTCTTGTGCCTGATCGCGACGCTGGCGATCTACTTTGCCAACAAGCGGCTGTATCGCCGGTTTCATGCGCTGCCGCTGATGCCGCTGGTCTTCACGCCGATCCTGCTGGTGCTGATGCTGGTCTTCGGCCATATCTCCTGGCAGAACTACATTGGTGAATCCCACTGGCTGCTGTGGCTGCTCGGCCCGGCGACCATCGCCTTTGCCGTGCCCGTTTACGACAACCTGGCGATTATCAGGCGCCACTGGATGTCGCTCAGCGCAGGCGTGATCACCGCTACGGTGGTCGCGGTCTGTAGCTCCGTCTGGCTGGCGAGACTGTTTACGCTGCCCGATGAAATTCAGCGCAGCCTGGCCGTGCGCTCGGTGACCACACCGTTTGCGCTCGCGGCGGCGAAACCCCTCGGCGGACAGCCGGACCTGGTGGCGCTGTTTGTGGTGGTGACGGGCGTCTTTGGGATGGCGGTGGGCGATATGCTCTTTCTGCGGCTTTCTATTCGGGAAGGAATGGCCAAAGGCGCGGGGTTTGGCGCGGCGTCGCACGGCGCGGGCACGGCACGCTCCTATGAGCTGGGCCAGCAGGAGGGGGTTGTCGCGAGCCTGGTGATGATGCTGTCGGGCGTGGTGATGGTGCTGATTGCGCCGCTGGTGGCGTGGGTGATGTTTTAAGCTCCCCGGCCAGAATGGCCGGGGAGAAAGGTTTAGTGCGCGCGGCCCTGCTCAACGCCAAGACCGGTTTGTGAACGAATAAACTGGGCGCGGAATTTCTCGCGCTCCAGGTTACCTTCCGGCGAGTTGTCGGTAGCCGAGAAGACCCAGATACCGATAAACGCCACGGCAATGGAGAACAGCGCCGGATATTCATACGGGAAGATGGCGCTGGCGTGACCGAGGATCTGCACCCAGATCGTCGGGCCCAGAATCATCAGGATCACCGCCGTCAGCAGCCCCAGCCAGCCGCCAATCATCGCGCCACGGGTGGTCAGCTTCGACCAGTACATGGAGAGCAGGATGATCGGGAAGTTACAGCTTGCCGCGATGGAGAAGGCCAGCCCCACCATAAAGGCGATGTTTTGCTTCTCGAACAGAATGCCCAGCAGGATCGCCACGACGCCCAGCACCAGCACGGTGATTTTAGAAACCTTCAGCTCATCGCGCTCGCTCGCGCCTTTGCGGAAGACGTTGGCGTAGAGGTCATGCGAAACCGCCGACGCGCCGGCCAGCGTCAGCCCTGCAACCACCGCGAGGATGGTGGCGAAGGCCACGGCGGAGATAAAGCCGAGGAACAGGTTACCGCCCACCGCGTCGGCCAGGTGCACTGCTGCCATGTTGTTACCGCCAATCAGCGCGCCCGCTGCGTCTTTAAACGCCGGGTTCGCCCCCACCAGCATGATCGCGCCAAAGCCGATGATAAAGGTCAGGATATAGAAGTAGCCCATAAAGCCGGTGGCATAGAAGACGCTCTTGCGCGCTTCACGCGCGTCGCTCACGGTAAAGAAGCGCATCAGGATATGCGGCAGACCCGCCGTGCCAAACATCAGGCCGAGACCGAGAGAGAGCGCGGATATCGGATCTTTCACCAGCCCGCCCGGGCTCATGATGGCTTCCCCTTTCGGGTGGACCGCCATGGCTTCAGTGAACAGGTTATTGAAGCTGAACCCGACGTGCTTCATTACCATAAAGGCCATAAAGCTGGCGCCGAACAGCAGCAATACCGCTTTGATGATCTGCACCCAGGTGGTCGCCAGCATGCCGCCGAACAGCACGTACATCACCATCAGCACGCCCACCAGCACCACCGCGATGTGGTAGTTCAGGCCGAACAGCAGTTCGATCAATTTACCTGCGCCCACCATCTGCGCGATCAGGTACAGCGCCACCACCACCAGCGAGCCGCAGGCGGAGAGGGTGCGAATCGGCCCCTGCTTCAGGCGATAGGAGGCCACGTCGGCGAAGGTATAGCGGCCCAGATTGCGCAGGCGTTCGGCAATCAGGAACAGAATGATCGGCCAGCCGACGAGGAAGCCGAGGGAGTAAATCAGGCCGTCATAGCCGGAGGTGTAGACCAGCGCGGAGATCCCGAGGAACGAGGCGGCGGACATAAAGTCACCCGCAATCGCCAGCCCGTTCTGGAAGCCGGTAATGTTGCCGCCTGCGGTGTAGTAATCGTTACGGGAGCGCACGCGTTTCGACGCCCAGTAAGTGATATACAGCGTCAGCACCACGAAAATCAGGAACATCACAATCGCCTGCCAGTTGGTTGGCTGGCGCTGTACCTCGCCGGTAATCGCATCTGCCGCGTGGGCGGCAAAGGGAAGCGTGGCGGCGAGCGCCGTCAGAATTCTCTTCATGATGCTTTTACCTCTTGCAGTACCGCTTTATTAAGGCGATCGAACTCACCGTTCGCGCGCCAGACGTAGACGCCGGTCAGCACAAATGAAATCACGATGACGCCAATGCCAATGGGAATACCGCGCGTCACGCTGGTGCCCTCGTGCAGCGGGGTACCCAGCCAGTGCGGCGCAAAGGCGATCAGCAGAATAAAGCCGACATAGATAATCAGCATGATGATGGAAAGAGTGAAGGCAAACCGTTGCCGCTTATCGACGAGCTCCCTGTAGTGCGCACTATTCTCTATCTGCTGACAAATATGGTCATTCATCACAGAGTCTCCAAAGGTAAGGTTGGTTTGTTTTTATCCCCTCTCCCCTATGGGGAGAGGGTGAGGGGAGAGGGAGAAAACACTAGGAAGGCATTGCGATGGCCTGCTTCTCTTCGAGCAGTTTTTCCACCACGCCAGGATCCGCGAGCGTTGAGGTATCACCGAGGTTGCTGGTGTCCCCTGCCGCGATTTTGCGCAAGATACGGCGCATGATTTTGCCGGAGCGGGTTTTCGGCAGCGAGTCGGTCCAGTGCAGCACGTCCGGCGTCGCCAGCGGGCCAATCTCTTTACGCACCCAGTTGCGCACCTCAGCATAGAGTTCTGGCGACGGCTCTTCCCCGTGGTTCAGGGTGACGTAAGCGTAAATTGCCTGGCCCTTGATGTTGTGCGGAATGCCGACAACGGCGGCTTCGGCAATCTTCGGATGCGACACCAGCGCCGATTCAATCTCCGCGGTGCCCAGACGGTGGCCGGAGACGTTCAGCACGTCGTCCACGCGTCCGGTGATCCAGTAATAGCCATCTTCATCACGACGCGCGCCGTCGCCGCTGAAGTACATGTTTTTAAAGGTCGAGAAGTAGGTCTGCTCGAAGCGATCGTGATCGCCGAACAGGGTACGCGCCTGACCCGGCCACGAGTCCGTGATCACCAGGTTGCCTTCGGTGGCCCCTTCCAGCGGGTTGCCTTCGTTATCCACCAGCGCAGGCTGTACGCCGAAGAACGGACGCGTTGCCGAGCCCGCTTTCAGCTGCGTGGCGCCCGGCATCGGGGTGATCATAAAGCCGCCGGTTTCGGTCTGCCACCAGGTGTCCATGACCGGGCATTTCTCGTTGCCGATTTTCTTCCAGTACCACTCCCAGGCTTCCGGGTTGATGGGCTCACCCACGGAACCGAGGATGCGCAATGAAGAGCGGTCGGTGCCTTCGATGGCTTTGTCGCCTTCCGCCATTAATGCGCGGATGGCCGTTGGTGCGGTGTAGAGAATGTTGACCTGATGTTTGTCGACCACCTGGCACATACGCGCCGGGGTCGGCCAGTTTGGCACGCCTTCAAACATCAGCGTTGTTGCGCCACAGGCCAGCGGGCCGTACAGCAGGTAGCTGTGCCCGGTGACCCAGCCCACGTCGGCGGTACACCAGTAGATGTCGCCCGGGTGGTAGTCGAAGACGTATTTGAAGGTAGTGGCCGCGTAGACCAGATAACCGCCGGTGGTGTGCAGCACGCCTTTCGGTTTGCCGGTTGAGCCAGAGGTGTAAAGAATGAAGAGCGGATCTTCCGCGTTCATCTCTTCCGGCTGATGCTGGTCGCTCGCCTTTTCAATCAGGTCGCTCCACCACAGGTCGCGCCCCTCGTGCCAGTCGATTTTGCCGCCGGTACGCTTAAGGACGATGACGTTGCTGACCGTGTTGACGTTCGGGTTTTTCAGCGCTTCGTCGACGTTTTTTTTCAGGGGGATACTGCGTCCTGCGCGCACGCCTTCATCGGCGGTGATCACCAGTTTTGAGCTTGAATCGACAATACGACCCGCAACCGCCTCTGGCGAGAACCCACCGAAAATAACGGAATGAATCGCGCCGATACGCGCACAGGCCAGCATGGCCACCGCCGCTTCCGGCACCATCGGCATATAGATAGCGACCACGTCGCCTTTTTTAATGCCTTTATCCAGCAGGACGTTGGCAAAGCGGCACACGTCGCGGTGCAGTTCTTTATAGGTAATGTGTTTGCTCTGCGAGGCATCATCGCCTTCCCAGATAATCGCCGTCTCATTCCCGCGCGCGGCAAGGTGACGGTCCAGACAGTTTGCCGCCAGGTTCAGCGTGCCATCTTCATACCATTTAATGGAGACGTTACCGGGCGCAAAGGAGGTGTTCTTTACCTTCTGATAAGGTTTGATCCAGTCAAGGATATGGCCCTGCTCACCCCAGAAGGTGTCCGGGGCGGTAATAGATTGCTGATATTTCTCGTGGTACTGCTCCGGGTTGATCAGGCAACGGTCCGCAATGTTTGCGGGAATGTCATGTTTGTGTATTTGGCTCATGGCTTTTTTTCTCCTTGTAAGATGTTAATAATATGTCGCAAAAACGTTAATAGTAGGAGCTTTACAAGCTTTGTTTATTATTTGGGCGACAGATCACGCATTGTTTGAACAGGTTGAAAAATGAGCGAATGAAACTTTGAAGGAAAATAATTTATGCTGACGATTATTCACATTTATGTTTAAAAAAGGTTTTTTATAACAAAAGGTTATTTATTAGAATCAGGAGAAACTCCCGTCACAGACGCTTTTACGAGTGAAATGCGTCGTTCTTTAAGGCTTGCGCAACAGGCCGCGCAAATGATACTCATACGCCGCGTTAAAAAATCCCATAAATCGACGCAACACAATTCATACCCTTTCAGTATGTCCCCATATTCATGCAGTTTAAGTGAATAAGGCGCTTCATTGAGGAAGTCAGTTTCTATGAAAAACGTTAAAGTCAGCCTGGCCTGGCAGATCTTAATCGCCCTTGTGCTGGGCATCCTGCTGGGCAGTTACCTCCACTATCACAGCGACAGCCGCGACTGGCTGATTGCGAACCTGCTTTCACCGGCAGGGGATATCTTTATTCACCTGATCAAGATGATCGTAGTACCGATTGTGATCTCGACGCTGGTGGTGGGTATTGCAGGCGTCGGCGATGCGAAGCAGTTAGGCCGTATTGGTGCGAAAACCATTATCTATTTCGAAGTGATCACTACGGTTGCGATCATTCTCGGTATCACCCTGGCGAACGTTTTCCAGCCGGGTTCCGGGATTGATATGTCGCAGCTGGCGACGGTGGATATTTCGAAATACCAAAGTACGACCGCTGACGTGCAAAGCCATGCACACGGCCTGATGGGCACGATCCTTTCTCTGGTGCCGACCAACATTGTGGCGTCGATGGCGAAGGGCGAGATGCTGCCTATTATCTTCTTCTCGGTCCTGTTTGGTCTGGGGCTCTCTTCACTGCCCGCGACGCACCGCGAACCGCTGGTGACCGTGTTCCGCTCGATCTCCGAAACCATGTTTAAAGTGACCCACATGGTGATGCGTTACGCGCCGGTAGGGGTGTTTGCGCTTATCGCCGTCACCGTGGCGAACTTCGGTTTTGCCTCCCTCTGGCCGCTGGCGAAGCTGGTACTCCTGGTGCACTTTGCCATCCTGTTCTTTGCGCTGGTGGTGCTGGGAATTGTGGCGCGTCTGTGTGGGCTGAGCATCTGGATCCTGATTCGTATCCTGAAAGATGAGCTGATTCTGGCCTACTCCACGGCAAGCTCTGAGAGCGTGCTGCCGCGTATTATTGAGAAGATGGAGGCCTACGGCGCGCCAGCGTCGATCACCAGCTTCGTGGTGCCGACGGGTTACTCCTTTAACCTGGATGGTTCCACGCTGTACCAGAGTATCGCCGCTATCTTTATTGCGCAGCTGTATGGCATTGACCTGTCGCTGTGGCAGGAGATCGTCCTGGTGCTGACCCTGATGGTGACGTCTAAAGGTATCGCAGGCGTACCGGGCGTTTCGTTCGTGGTACTGCTGGCGACGCTGGGCAGCGTAGGCATTCCGCTGGAAGGCCTGGCCTTTATCGCGGGTGTGGACCGTATCCTCGACATGGCGCGTACGGCGCTGAACGTGGTGGGGAATGCGCTGGCGGTGCTGGTTATCGCCAAGTGGGAACACAAATTCGACCGTAAAAAGGCGCTGGCGTATGAACGCGAGGTGCTGGGTCGTTTTGATAAGACGGCTGACCAGTAACATCCTAAGCCCGGTGGCGCTGCGCTTACCGGGCCTACGGGCTTTGTAGGCCGGGTAAGGCGAAGCCGCCACCCGGCACTTTATTCTCCGCTCAACGCATCAAACTCTTCGCACCCCGTATCAAACCCTTCCGTACAGCTCAGGTTTAACCAGTACAGCGCTTTCTGCTTATTTGGCGTGATAAAGCCTTTCTCCCCCTGCCTGAACAACATCCCTGCCCAGTACTCGGCATAGCCCGTACGCGAAAGGGCTGAACTCCGCTTGAACCACGAGGCGGCCTGCACGTCATCCTGCGCTACCTCGACGCCGTTGGCATAAATCAGCCCCAGCAGCAGCTGTGCATCGACCGCAGAGTCGCTGTCGATATCTTCGGTTGCCGTGTGCAGCAGTCTGATGGCCTGGGGATAGTCAGTTTTCCCCGCCTGAGTATTCACCAGAATGCGCGCCAGCATGATCGCGCCGCGTTTGCTGCCAGCAATGTTTGCCTGTTGGGCCAGGGCTTTGGCCTGTGAGTAATCGGCCTGCGTAAAGAGGATTTGCGAGAGCAACCCCATGGCGTCGACATCGCCGCCTTTCGCGGCTTTCTCGGCCCACTGCGCGGCCTGCTTGCTGTCGCCGGAGCTGAAGTACGTATCGGCAAGATAATACTGGGCACGCGCATCACCGGCTTCCGCCTGTTTCCGATACTGGCTGCCTATCTCATCGGCGCGGGCGAAGGATGTTAAAAACACTAACAACAGAAAAATGGCTTTCATGGATTCTTATCATCTGGGTACACGCCGCGCAGTATAATCGCGGGCGCAAAAGAAAAAAATGGGTGCATTAAGACCTCAGCATCCTACAAGCCGGGCGGAACCGTTGTTCCGCCCGTAGAGGTTAGCCTGGGTTGCAGGCTAATTTAGCCGCCACCTCCTGATGTTCACTCTTTATTGAAAACTCGCAGAGCCTGCCGCGAGTAATAAAGGTAAAGATCACTATCGTCAGGCAAATAATAAAGACGATGCCTAACGCAGTTTTTAATGGCGTCATGCCTTTTACTCCTTGTGTAAAAAAGAATAAGAGGCTACTCTCAACCTGTTGGGTGTTGAGGGGTAGCCTCGGGTGAATGCAAATTTCCCGGGGCTTTCCACTTTCTGTCCCTCAACAATGCTCAAGACAGAAAGTCTTAAGCACCCGCCGCACATCTTATCCCTCTGAATTAAAATGCAAAGATGTAATTCCTTTTCGCGAAAATTACATTATTTCTGCGAGCCGCTTTCCAGAATGATAATTTCTATTTCTTATGAATTAAACGGAAATAAAAAGGGAGTGAATATATCACTCCCTTTATTCAACGATAAATTAACGGCTTCAACCCATTGCGCTTTCGCGCAGTCGGGCTTTTAGCTTGTTATATTCGTCGATCACGTACTGTTCCGCCGCGTGCTGATCCGCAATCGGCTCAACGTTAACGGCGCAGTATTTATACTCCGGCGTTTTGGTTATCGGGCTTAAGTTCTCTGTTACCAGCTCGTTGCAGGCACCAATCCACCACTGGTAGGTCATATAGACCGCCCCTTTGTTTGGACGATCGCTGACCTGCGCACGGGTGATAATCCGCCCTTTGCGCGAGTTCACCCACACCAGCGCTTCATCCTCAATACCGAGCCGTTCCGCATCGGCGGTGTTGATTTGCGCGTAGCCGGGCTCGTCCGCCAGCGCGGCCAGCGCGGCGCAGTTGCCGGTCATTGAACGACAGGAGTAGTGGCCCACTTCGCGTACGGTGGAGAGCACCATCGGATACTCATCGGTGAGTTTATCGATCGGCGCGACCCAGTCGCAGGTGAAGAACTGCGCCAGCCCATTCGGGGTGTCGAATTTCTCCTTAAAGAGATAGGACGTCCCCTGATCGGCCTTTGACTCATCCCGACACGGCCACTGGATGTATCCCAGCTCGCCCATTTTTTCATAGGTGGCGCCGTAGAAGTCCGGACACAGGCTGCGCAACTCATCCCAGATCTCCTGGGTGTTGTTGTAGTGCATCGGGTAGCCCATGCGGGTGGCGATTTCACTGATGATCTGCCAGTCCGTTTTCAGATCCCACTTCGGCTCGACCGCCTTGAAGAAGCGCTGGAAGCCGCGGTCGGCCGCCGTGTAGACGCCTTCATGCTCGCCCCAGGAGGTCGACGGTAAAATGACATCCGCCGCCGCCGCGGTTTTGGTCATGAAGATATCCTGGACAATCACCAGCTCCAGATCCTCAAACCCTTTACGCACTGCAGAAAGCTCGGCGTCGGTCTGAAGCGGATCTTCACCCATGATATAGGCCGCACGCACTTCGCCATGCGCCGCGCGGTGCGGCAGCTCGCTGATGCGATACCCGGTGTGTTCCGGCAGGCTTTCCACGCCCCACGCCTTCGCGAACTTGGCGCGGTTTTCCGGGAACTTCACGTACTGGTAGCCCGGATACGTGTCCGGCAGCGCGCCCATATCGCAGGCGCCCTGCACGTTATTCTGACCACGCACCGGGTTCACGCCAACGTGCGCTTTACCCAGATTACCGGTCAGCATCGCAAGGCTGGTGAGCGAGCGCACGGTTTCCACGCCCTGGTAGAACTGGGTCACGCCCATACCCCAGAGAATGGCGGCGGTTTTTGCCCCGGCATACATTCTGGCCGCCTGACGAATCTCCTGCGCGCTGACGCCGGTTATCGCTTCGACGGATTCAGGCGTATAGCCCTCGACTATTTTCTTATACTCTTCAAAGCCTTCTGTACGGGTCGCGACAAACGCCTGGTCGTACAGGTTCTCCTCAATAATGACGTGCCCCATTGCGTTCAACAGCGCGATGTTTGAGCCGTTTTTCAATGCAATGTGCATATCCGCAATGCGCGCGGTTTCAATTTTGCGCGGATCGCAGACGATGATTTTCGCCCCATTCTGTTTAGCGCGAATAACGTGGTTCGCGACGATAGGGTGAGAATCCGCCGGGTTATAACCAAAGATGAAGACGAGATCGGTATTATCTATCTCGTTGATGGCATTACTCATTGCGCCGTTACCGACCGACTGGTGCAGACCTGCAACCGATGGGCCGTGTCAGACGCGAGCGCAGCAGTCGACGTTATTGGTACCAATAACGGCGCGCGCGAATTTTTGCATCACATAGTTGGTTTCATTTCCCGTCCCGCGGGAAGAGCCGGTGGTCTGGATGGCATCCGGGCCATACTTGGCCTTAATGGCACTCAGGCGCGTGGCGACATAATCCAGCGCCTCGTTCCAGGAGACGGCTTCCAGCTTGCCGCCGCGCTCGCGGCGGATCATAGGGGTTTTCAGGCGCGGGGTAAGGATTTGGGTATCGTTAATAAAATCCCAGCCGTAGTACCCTTTCAGGCACAGCGTGCCCTGGTTGGTTTTCCCCTGCGCGGCCTCCGCCCGGACGATTTTGCCGTTATCGACCACCAGGTGGATCTTGCAACCTGAGGCACAATAAGGGCAAACCGTGACGACTTTTTTCATCAGTCTGCTCCAGTTAATCGAATCGTTCGCACCCACTATGCAGCTTCTATGCCATGTTTTTTGTATGGGTATCCCCTGACTTTACGGCCCATCCGGGGTGAAAACCCTGACAAAAAGCAGTCAATCGTCAAAATTGACGTGTCGACAGGGCGGCGGATGTGACATGGGTTGAATTTCCGTCACTGAAAAAACCTTTTGACTGGAGCCGACGGCAGAATAGTTCAGACTTAACATAATCCCCTGACGGAAGCATACGATGAAACCGGCGATTCTGGTGGTTGATGACGATACGGCAGTCTGCGAACTGCTTCAGGACGTGCTGAGCGAGCACGTCTTTAGCGTGCTTGTCTGCCATAACGGCCAGGATGCGCTGCGCCAGGTGCAGCAGGAGCCGAATATCGCGCTTGTGCTGCTGGATATGATGCTGCCGGATATCAACGGCCTGCAGGTTCTGCTGCAGCTGCAAAAGCAGCGTCCGGCGCTACCGGTTGTGATGTTAACCGGCCTGGGCAGTGAGTCAGACGTGGTGGTGGGGCTGGAGATGGGGGCCGACGATTATATTGGCAAACCGTTCAACCCGCGCGTGGTGGTCGCCCGGGTGAAAGCGGTGTTGCGCCGAACGGGCGCGCTGGCGGCAGAAGCCCCCGCAGCGCCCGTCGCGGGCATTGCGTTTAACGGATGGACGCTTGATACCACCCGCTGTGAGCTGATTGATCCGCAGCGTAATACCGTGCCCTTAACCCAGGGCGAGTACGGCCTGCTGCTGGCGCTCACGCAAAATGCCCGCCGGGTGCTGAGCCGTGACAGGCTGCTTGAGCTGACCCACAGCGAAAGCGCCGACGTGTTCGACCGCACGATTGACGTGCTGATCATGCGCCTGCGCCGGAAAATAGAGGCTAACCCGCATCAGCCTGCGCTCATCAAAACCATCCGCGGGTTGGGTTACGTGTTTGCCACTGACGTGAGCCGGCCCGAACAGGCGGCATAAGGCTTACGTTATCGCCGGAACAATGATGGCGGCAAAGATTGCAGCGATGCAAAGATACTTGAGGGCGTAATAGGCCTTACGGTTCCTTTTTTTCAGACGCTGCCCCCGCTCGCGACCTGCATGAACGTATTTAAAAATGCGGTTAATGCCGCCGGTGCTGTCATTCTCGTCATTCGGTGACCTGGCCGCAGACATCAGCGTGGTTCCCACCCAATGGTTAACCGCCTGCGCCCAGCGCCATTTCATCGGACGCTCGATATCGCAGAAGAGAATAATGCGCGTTTGATCCGTTTTATTTTCTGCCCAGTGGACGTAGGTCTCATCAAAAATAACGGCTTCACCATCCCGCCAGCTGTGGCGTTGCCCGTCGACTTCAATAAAGCAGCGATCGTCATTCGGGGTGAATAAGCCCAGATGGTAACGAACCGAGCCCGCATACGGATCCCGGTGCTTGCCAAGCTTTGCACCCGCCGGCAGCTCGGCAAACATGGCCGCCTTCACCGAAGGGATTTCACTCACCAGCCGGGTCGTCACCGGGCATAAAGACTGCGCGGAGGGATGGGCATCGGCATACCACTTCAGATAAAAACGTTTCCAGCCGCGTTTAAAAAAGGTGTTAAAGCCGGCGTCGTTATTATTTTCCGCTGCCTTAATATGATGCTGCAAACGCAGCGCCTCTTCGCGAATAACCAGCCAGTTTTCCGTCAGCTTATTTAATTCCGGGAAGCGCTCTGTTTCAAAGAAAGGCTGCCTGGCGGGCAGGGAAGAAAACGCCGTCATAAACATATTGATGGGCGCCATAAACGTCGAATGGTCGAAGAGCTGACGGGAAAGCGTCTGTTTTTCTTTGCCGCGGGAATGCGCATAAATAACGCTGATAATGAAAATACCGATGATGATGGCTGCGAACATTTTTCCCTTGTCCTCTTTCTATCTCATTTCGGAAAAGCGTGCGGACAGAGTGCTGCCCACGCCGAATATGCCAGATGGAGAGAGTGTAGTTCGGGAATATAAAATTCATAGAACTGTAATGAAAAATCGCAATTATTGTTAAATTAAATGCTCTCGCGAATAAACGCCTGCAGCTCGGCCAGCGTTTTTGCGCCGTCAATCGCATTGGCGGCCAGCAGGCTTGCCCGCGCGCAGGCGTGCGCCAGATAAATACTCTCTGTTAGCGGGAGCGATTCATGGCAGCCGTATAAAAAGCCCGCGCAAAAGGCATCGCCCGCGCCGACGCTGCCGATAATCTCTTCCTGCTCCAGCATCCATGACGGGATCCAGCGACCCGCTTCACCGCGAGCTTCTCCCCATGCGCCTTCCGGACAGTGGATCACCACCCGCTGGCGTACGCCGGCCGCCAGCAGCTGCGCCGCGGCGTCCGCGATATGGGCAATGTGCGGGGCGTCGTTTTCGTCACGCATTGTCAGGCCGCTAAACTCACCGGCCTCCAGCTCGTTAATCACCAGATAGTCGAGATGGCGAAGGGCAGGGAGCACCAGCGGCTGATAGCGCGGGTCGCCCTTACGGGAAACCAGATCGAGCGAGGTTTCATACCCCTGGTCACGCATCTGCGCCAGCAGCCGCGCGCTGCGGGTGCCAAATTCGTCATCGGGCATATCCAGGCTGTCGAGCAGCAGGAGATAGCCGAGATGGAAGATCTTCATCGATCCGTCTAAGCGATCGAAGGCGGGAAGATCCAGCAGGCGGTTGGCCCCCAGCGAGTGGAAAAAGGTGCGCTGTCCGCTGGGGTAGGTCATCACCTGCGACATGGAGGTTGGCGCAAAGGTGGTGCGCTGTACGCGCTGGCGGTTGACGTGGTACTGGTCGAGCATCGCCAGAATGTAGTCCCCGTCGCCGTCTTCGCCAATCAGCCCCACCGCCTGCAGCGGCAGGCCAACGTGCATTTTTGCCAGCGTCAGCAGGACGTTGAGCGGCGCGCCGCCGGTTGAGCGTTCGCTGTGGGTGATTTCCGCCAGCCAGCCGCGCTCCGGCCACTGCACGATCTGGTGGACGTGGTCCACCAGCATATTGCCTGCGGCGATGATGCCTTTGCGTTCCATTATGCCTGCCCCGCGCTGCCGAAGATGCGCATCTGTTCGGTGACCGTATCGGTAATCGCTTCTTCAATGCCGAGCAGCAGTTCGGCAAACTCGTCGTACAGCGGCTGGCGGTTCGCCATGCGCTGCTCCACGGCGGCGAGCGCGGCCTGCGACATGCCGGTATAGAAATTGATTTTATGAATGCCCAGCTCGATGGCGCGGCGGAAGTCGGCATCGCTAATCCCGGAGCCGCCGTGTAAAACCAGCGGCAGCCCCGTCTGCTGACGAATGGCGTCCAGACGCGGGAAATCGAGCTTCGGCTCGCCTTTATACTTGCCGTGTGCGTTGCCGATGGCGACGGCCAGCGCGTCGATGCCGGTTGAATCAACAAATTCGCGCGCCAGCTGCGGATCGGTGAAGAAGGCTTCATCCGCATGTCCGTAAAGCGCGCCCCCTTCATCCCCCCCGACCGCGCCCAGCTCTGCCTCCACGGAGATGCCCACCGCATGGCACATCTTCACCACTTCTCGCGTCTGGCGAACATTTTCCTCATAGCTCAGCGTAGAGCCATCGAACATCACGGAGCTGAACCCTAAGCGCAGGGCGCGCACGACGGCGTCATAATGCAGGCCGTGGTCGAGGTTGAGCACCACGGGAATAGCGTGGCGAGCGGCCTCGAACTTCACCGCTTCGACAAGGGAATCCAGCGACACGTACTTAAAATGCACTTCCGCGATGTTGATGATAAACGGCGAGCGTTCCTGCTTTGCGGCGGCGAACAGCGCGCGCAGGAAGTGGGAGTCGAGCACGTTAAACGCGCCCAGCGCATAGCGGTGTTGTCTGGCGTGCGCAAGACCGTCGGCAAGAGAAATCAATGGCATCATTCACCCCTTATATCCGAAACAGATTGTACTCGTTGCACAGCACCAGCAGCGCAGGTTCGTCTTCTTCGATGTTGTTATAGCGGGCAACCGGCTGCAAAAAGTGGTTGTCGTGCTCGTCGTCATTCACCGACGACACTTCGCCCACCAGCACGTCGCCGAAGCCGCGTTCGCCCCAGAAACTGTGGTAAAGAGTGGGCGTCAGGCAGATGCTTTCCCCTGGCGTGAGGCGCAGCTGGCTGCCGGGGGCGTGGGTCTGGCGGCAGCCGTCGACGGTGACGGTCACGTCGGTGTTTTCCGTCTCTTCATGCGCTCCGGCATTCCATAACTCAATGATCAGATTCCCGCCGCCCCGGTTGATGATGTCTTCGCGCTTGCGCCAGTGAAAATGCATCGGCGTCACCTGGCCGTCGCGCACGTGCATGATTTTTTCGGCATAGCCTTTTTCATACGGTACGCCGTTGGGCGAGCCGTTGCGCAGGGTAAACAGCGTCAGACCCTCAGCGGCAAAGTTGTTGCCGCCGAACGCCGTCACGTCCCAGCCGAGCTTGAGGTCGAACACTTCCTGCCATGCGGCCTGGTCAAGCTGCTGCCATTTCGTTGGCGGAAAGCTGGCAAAAGGCGGGAGATGAACGTCGTGCATGGAGAAAAACTGCCGCGTGTGGCCGAGGATTTCATTAATGTCGGAGCGTTTCATGGGGACTCCTTGAAAACAGTTCCCTCTCCCTGCGGGAGAGGGAAAAGGATCATTTAACCGTCCAACCCTTATAGGTACCGACGTTCTTTTTATCGATCATCGTCACCGGGATCAGCACGGGCGCTTTCGGCGCGGGTTTGCCCTGGAGAATGTCATAGCCGATCTCCACCGCCTTTGCCGCCATGACCTGCGGATCCTGCGCCGGGGTTGCCACAAACAGCGAGTTTTCACGCTTCAGCGCTTCCTCACCGTCCGGCGATCCATCCACGCCAACGATAAAGAACTCATTGCGCTGAGCCTGTTTCGCGGCCAGATCGGCGCCGATCGCGGTCGGATCGTTAATCGCAAACACGCCGTCGATCTTCGGATTGGCCGCCAGCAGGGAGGTCATGACTTCCAGACCGCCTTCACGACTGCCCTTGGCGTTCTGGTTATCCGAGAGCACCTTGATATCCGGATGTTTTTTGAATTCCGTCTGGCACCCTTCTACGCGGTTTTGTACCGCAGAGACCGGCGGTCCGTTGATGATCACCACGTTGCCTTTCCCTTTCAGGCGGTCGGTAATGTACTTACAGGCCATCTCACCCGCCTGGGTGTTATCGGAGGTGATGGTGGCATCAGCCCCTTCCGCCGCCACGTCAACCGCCACGACCACGATCCCGGCGTCCTTCGCGCGCTTCACCGCCGGGCCGATCCCTTTGGAATCCGCGGCGTTGAGGATGATCATGTCCACTTTCGCGGCAATGAAGTTGTCGATCTGCGCCACCTGCTGGCCCAGGTCGTAACCGCTGGAGACCAGCGTCACCTTGACGTTATCGCCCGCCAGCTTGCGCGCTTCCAGCTCGGCACCTTTGGTGATCTGCACGAAGAACGGGTTAGCCAGGTCGCCCACCGTCACGCCGATGGACTTCAGATCTTTCGCCTGCGCAAACGGCGTTGCGGCAAGCAGCGCGCCAGCACAGAGCGCGGTCACTAAGGGTTTCAAACGCATCTTATCTTCCTCGCTTGTAGGGTATTGTTGTTATGCACTTTGATGGTGTCGGGTACGGTATTTGTCGATCAGCACCGCTATGATGATCACCGCCCCTTTGATCACCAGCTGCCAGAAGTAGGAGACGCCCATCAGCGTCATGCCGTTGTTGAGGGTGGCGATGATCAAGGCACCGACCAGCGTGCCGGTGATCGTGCCGATCCCGCCGACGAAGCTGGTGCCGCCGAGGATCACCGCCGCAATCGCATCCAGCTCGTAGCCCGTGCCGAGATTGCCGTTGGCACTGTACAGGCGTGAGGCACTCATGACGCCGCCGAGGCCGGAGAGCAGGCCGCTCATGCCGTAGACAAACAGCAGCACCAGCCAGACCTTAATGCCCGTTAAGCGCGCCGCCTGCATGTTGCCGCCCACGGCGTAGATGTGAACGCCGAGGGTGGTGCGGCGCAGGATGAACCAGCACACCACAATGACCGCCAGGGCGATCGCCACCAGCCAGGGGATCGGGCCGAGGTAGTTATTGCCGATCCACTCGAAGTTGATGTTGGAGTTAATGACCGTCGTGCCGTCGGCCAGCAGATAGGCCGCGCCGCGCAGTGCCGTATAGGTGCCGAGCGTCACGATGAAGGGCGGCAGTCCGGCGAAGGCCACCAGCGCGCCGTTGAACAGGCCCAGCACCATGCCGAGCATCAGCGCGGCCGGAATGGACAGCCCGGCGAATTCGGGAATGAGCGACACCACCATCGCCGCCACCGCCGTGGTGCCGAGAATCGACCCCACCGAGAGGTCAATCCCGCCGGTGAGGATAATAAAGGTCATTCCCGCCGCCAGCACGATGTTGATCGACGCCTGACGGGTGATGTTGAGCAGGTTACTCTCGGTAAAGAAGTTCGGGGCAATAAAGCCAAATACCGCCACAATCAGGATCAGAATCGGCAAAATGCCGACCGTTTGCATCAGATCGCTCATCAGCATTTTTTTGGCGGAGGCGGATTTCGCCACCTGCTGCGGATGGGTTGGAGTTGTCATGATTGCACCGCCTGATGATGAGTGTCGTTCACGCCGGTTGCCAGCGTCATAATGTTTTCCTGAGAGATGTCGCGCCCGTGCAGTTCACCCGCGATGCTGCCTTCCCGCATCACGTACACCCGGTCGCTCATGCCCACCACTTCCGGCAGCTCGCTGGAGATCATCAGGATCGCCACGCCTTTGCGCGCCATCTGGTTCATGATGCGGTAGATCTCGCTTTTTGCGCCGACGTCCACGCCGCGCGTGGGTTCGTCCAGAATCAGAATGCGCGGGCCGATGGCGACCCAGCGGGAGATGAGCAGTTTTTGCTGGTTGCCGCCGGAAAGACCGCCTGCGCGCACCTGCGAATGGGGCACGCGGATATTGAGCAGGGCAATGGCGTCATCGGAAATGGACTGGGCTTTTTTGCGGTTCAGCCAGCCGAAGGTGGCGTCGCGCTCCAGCGTCGCCATAGTGATGTTCTCCTGCGCCGCCAGCTCCAGAAACAGCCCCTGCTCCTTGCGGTTCTCGGTGAGAAAACCGATGCCGTTTTCGATGGCCGCGCGCGGGGAGTGGATCACTACCGGCTCGCCGTCGACCTCAATCATGCCGCCCGTGGCTTTACGCACGCCGAAGATAAGCTGTGCCAGCTCGGAACGTCCGGCCCCGACCAGTCCCGCCAGCCCGACGATTTCGCCGGAACGCACCTGCAGGCTGCACGGCTGTACTTTTTTACCGTCGGTGAGGTGGTGGACGTTGAGACGCGGGCTGCCGAGGGGAATATCACGCTCCTTGTTGAACAGGTCGCTTAGCGGGCGGCCCACCATCATCTTCACCAGTTCCGACGCGTTCAGCTTGTCGCGCGTCAGGCTCCCGACGTACTGCCCGTCGCGCAGAACGCTGACGCGGTCAGAGAGTTCATAGACCTCCGCCATGCGGTGGCTGATATAGATGATCGCCATCCCTTCATCGCGCAGGCGCAAAATCAGTTCAAACAGGCGATGGGTTTCGCGGGAGGAGAGGGCGGCGGTGGGTTCATCCATCACCAGAATGCGGCTGTTGCGGTGCAGCGCGCGAGCAATTTCCACCTGCTGCTGTTCGGCGATGGTGAGCTTCATCACCAGATCGGTGGCGCTAAACTGCGCGCCGAGGCGGTCAATCACCGCCTGCGCCTGGGCGGCCATCTCCTTGCGCTGGACCAGCCCGCCGCGCGACAGCTCGCTGCCGAGGAAGATATTTTCGGCTACGGTCAGATTGGGCGCGAGCTGCATCTCCTGGTAAATCAGCGTGATGCCTGCGGCCAGCGCATCCTTCGGCCCTTTAATGTGAAACGGCTGGCCGTCGATCAGGATCTCGCCGCCGGTGGCGGTATAGGCGCCCGCAAGGATTTTCATCAGCGTGCTTTTGCCTGCGCCGTTTTCACCCATCAGCGCGTGGATCTCACCGGCAAAGACCGTCAAATCCACACCCTTGAGCGCGTGGAAGTTGCCAAACGTTTTGGCAATGCTGCGCATCTCTAATACCGGGGTTCTGCTCATGGCGGATCTCCTGTGAATGCCGATTTCTGCACTTCATCACAGGTGCGTAAATGCAAAATGTCAGAAGCTGTTCATATTTGTCATAGTTATGAATAGCGAATGTGGATCACAGTTACGGAGTCAACATGCCTTCACGCCCCCCGTTCTTCACCAGCGCCCGCGGTCGCCTGCTGATATTTAACCTGCTGGTGGTGGCGGTAACGCTGATGGTCAGCGGCGTGGCGGTGCTCGGCTTTCGTCATGCCAGCCAGATCCAGGAGCAGGTGCAGCAGCAAACGCTGGATGATATGACTGGCAGCATGAACCTCGCGCGTGATACCGCGAATGTGGCGACGGCGGCGGTGCGGCTGTCGCAGGTGGTCGGTGCGCTGGAGTACAAAGGTGAAGCCGAGCGCCTGAAGCAGACGCAAATGGCCCTGCGCCACTCGCTGGAGCAGCTTGCGGAGGCGCCGCTGGCGCAGCAGGAGCCGGCCCTGGTGACGCGTATTATTCAACGAAGCAATGAGCTCCAGCAGAGCGTGACGGAGATGCTGGAGCGCGGACAGCGACGCCATCTGGAGCGTAACGCGCTGCTGAGCTCGCTGTACCAAAGCCAGAGCTACCTGCGCCATCTGCAGGACATCAACCACCGTTATGACAGTAACGTACCGGATGCGCAGCAGCTGATGGAGATGGACCGGCTAATCGCCGCCGCCATCGATACCCCTTCGCCGCGCGCAACCGTTCAGCAACTGGACGCGGTGGCCGCAACGCTGCCCCGGAGTGCCGCACAGCCGGTCGTGAAGGCAGTTTTGCCCGATTTTAATGCCGAGCTAGGTCAGCTCGCCCCGCTGTCGAAGCAGCTGGAGGAGAGCGATCTGGCGATAAGCTGGTACATGTTCCACATCAAGGCGCTGGTGGCGATCCTCAATAGCGATATTAATCAGTACGTTGAGCAGGTGGCGCAGGCCTCCCGGCTTCGCACGGCCCAGAGCCATCACGAACTGCAATCCATCAGCGTGTTTATCACCATTTTCGCCGTGCTGGCGCTGATCATCACCGGGTGTGCCTGCTGGTATATCTACCGCCATCTGGCCTCCAACCTGACGGCGATTTCCCGGGCGATGTCACGCCTTGCGCACGGCGAGCAGGATGTGTCCGTTCCCGCGCTGCAGCGGCGTGATGAGCTGGGTGAACTGGCGCGCGCGTTCAACGTTTTTGCCCGCAACACCGCCTCGCTTGAGCACACCACGCGTCTGCTGAAAGAAAAAACCACGCAGATGGAGATCGACCGCATTGAGCGTCAGGGACTGGAAGAGGCGCTCCTGCACAGCCAGAAAATGAAGGCCGTCGGACAGCTGACGGGCGGGCTGGCGCATGATTTTAATAACCTGCTGGCGGTGATCATCGGCAGCCTTGAGCTGACCGACCCCGAATCAAACGACGCGCCGCGCATTACCCGGGCGCTGAAGGCGGCCGAGCGTGGCGCCTTGCTGACCCAGCGCCTGCTGGCGTTTTCCCGCAAGCAATCCCTGACCCCGCATGCGGTAGAGATGCAGCCGCTGCTGGAGAACCTCCGGGAACTGCTGCGTCACTCCCTCCCTGCCACCCTGACCCTGGAGATCGAAGCGCAATCCCCGGCATGGCCCGCCTGGATAGACGTTAGCCAGCTGGAAAACGCCATCATAAACCTGGTGATGAACGCGCGCGATGCAATGGAAGGGCAAAGCGGGGTGATAAAAATCCGCACCTGGAATCAGCGCGTCACCCGCAGCGACGGGCGCAGGCAGGATATGGTGGCGCTGGAGGTCATTGACCGCGGCTGCGGGATGTCTCAGGAGGTGAAATCCCGCGTCTTTGAGCCGTTCTTCACCACCAAACAGACCGGGAGCGGGAGCGGGTTAGGCCTGTCGATGGTGTACGGCTTTGTCCGCCAGTCCGGCGGCCGCGTGGAGATCGAGAGCGCGCCGGGGCAGGGGACGACCGTCCGGCTTCACCTTCCGCGATCGACGCTACCTGTAGTTCCTGAAGATGAAACGCTCTCTGCCACCGCCTCCGTCGATAGCGAGCGGCTGGTACTGGTGCTGGAAGATGAAGCTGATGTCCGTCAGACCCTGTGCGAGCAGCTGCACCAGCTTGGCTACCTGACGCTCGAAGCGGAAAACGGCGAGCAGGCGCTGAGCATGCTGGCGGCGTCGCCGGATATTGGCATGTTTATCAGCGACCTGATGTTGCCGGGAAGCCTGAGCGGGGCCGAGGTGATTAGTCATGTGCGCAGCCACTATCCGCAGCTTCCGGTGCTGCTGATCAGCGGACAGGATTTACGGCCCACGCATAATCCTCAGCTGCCGGACGTTCAGCTACTGCGCAAGCCGTTTACGCGGGTGCAGCTGGCGCAGGCGCTGCGGAAAGTATGTTTTTAAATGCCCCTGTTTAGGATTTCATCAAGAGCAACGTTGACGCCGGTGATGTTAATCTGCGCAAAATTTAGCAGATTGGGATATAAAAGGAATTATGCCGGTACTCACAAAGGGGGACTCACAAATGATCGTGATGCCTACAACATACAGCCCGAGCACAATTGCCAGGTCGTTTAAACTCGTTGATGAGTTTGAGCTTTCCGGGCGAGTGCTACATGTTATTTTTGATAGCCAGACGCCAAGAGCTGCGATTATTGAAGCGGATATCGAAACCTTCGATGGGGTGCCCCGGCATCGGGTTGTTGCTGCCCTGGATTTACAACGTAAAACGCATTTGGGTGAAGATATCATTGCCGTCGAGCGCTGTTGGGAAGATGCCAATGTCATTCAGGTAGAAGGTATCTGTGTTGATCCCGCCGAGCGTGACAAGGGACTGGCAACTCGCCTGTATGAAGCCCTGGTATTACAGTGTGGCGTGACACTTGTCAGCGACTTTGAACAATATGAGGGTGGGAAGATGCTCTGGCAGAAAATTGCCCGCGAGTCTGACCAAATCGCTGTATTTGTTCTTGATACCGAGCAGGGCGCATTTTGGCCGTATGATGGTAGCAAGGTTATCTATGACGGAGGGTGTATCCCCGAAGATCGTATCTGGAGCCATTCGCCGGATCAAAAATGCTACGGCATCGTCCTGGTCGCAGAAAATAAACAGCGTGCGAATCAACTGATGGAAGTCCCAGGACACAACTGAATTTGAGATTCCTCCGCTACCCCCACACCCTGCTGTTCATTACCTTAAGGCCAGTTCACCTGCGAGTCTGGCCTTATGAAACGTTACTCTACCGCTCTGTTATTTGGTCTGCTGTCACTCACCAGCCAACTGGCGCATGCCGATATCGTTGATGATGCTATTGGCAATATTCAACAGGCAATCAACGACGCCTATAACCCCAGCAGCAGCCGCAGCAACGATGATGACGATCGTTATGACGATAACCGTCGCATGGATAGCCGTCAGTATGACGATCGCCGTCGGCAGCTTGAAGACAGACGCCGCCGTTTAGACGAGCGTCAGCGCCAGCTGGATGACGACAGACGCCGTCTGGAAGAGGATGAGCGCAGGTTGGAAGACGATTACGATCGAGGCTAAAGCCTGTGGCGCTTCGCTTACGCAGGCCTACGAAACCCTGGCGCGTAGGCCGGGTAAGGCGCAGCCGCCACCCGGCAAAACTCAGTCGAGAACCAACACCATCCCGTCATACCCCGCTTCAATGCCGGACGGCAGCGGGTTATCCATCATCCACACGTCAAACTGATGGCTGATATGCGTCAGGATCACCTGCGGACAGCCAATCACCTCGTTCAGCGCAATCACCGTATTCAAATCACAATGGTTGCGCGGCGTCTCCGGGCGCGGTTCATGGCTACAGTCGATAATCATCGCCTGCGGCTGATTGTTTAGCAGAAACGTCACCGTTTTATCCGGCAGTCCGGCGGTATCAGACAGCCACGCCACGCGGCTGTGGGCGGACTCCAGCAGATAGCCAAACGTGAGTTTTGAATGGTTGAGCGGCAGCGGCGTGACCCGCAAGCCCTGAAGTTCAAACGTTACAAACGGCTCCACCGTGTGGCTGAAATCCAGAATCCCCGGATGTTTAAACAGGTCGTCGCATCCTGCTTCGTCCGGCGGACCGTAAACCGGAATCGTCGCGCCCACGCCCCAGCGCAGGGGGAAGAGTCCCTGAACGTGATCCATATGGTAATGGGTCAGCAAAAACTGCTGAAAGCTGCCTGCAGCCCAGTCGTCCATCAGATGTGGAATACCGGCATCCAGCAGGGTCACCGCATCGTTGAATTTGACCACCGCGCTACAGGGGCGACGGCGATAGGTCTCCTGCAGGCGCGCCCGGCGGCACGCCGCGCAGTCGCAGCCAAAGACCGGCACCAGTTGCGCGCTTCCGGTTCCTGTTAACGTGATTGTCAGACTCATAACGCACCTCTACAGCGGTTTGGTGAATCGGAAATGGCTCTGCGTATATCCTTCACGGACGTAAAAACGGTGGGCGTCGGTGCGCTTCACGCTGGTGGAGAGCTCGGTCAGCTCCGCGCCGGCCTCTCGTGCCACCCCTTCCGCCCAGGCCAGCAGCTGGCTGCCCACCTTTAACCCGCGCGCCTGCGGCATCACCACCAGCTCCTGGATCTCGCCGATCCAGCGTGCGTGGTGGAGGTGAAACTGCATGTGCAGGCCGATCATGCCGATGACCTGCCCGTCCAGTTCGGCAAGCTGGTAGCGCATGTTGTGATCCTGCAGATTGGCAAGATAGCCAGCGTGAAACGCCTGGCGATCAAATTCGGCCTGCTTTAATTCGCAGATTAACGCATAGACGATTTGCGCATCGTCGGCGGTGGCGGGGCGAAGCGTGCAGTCAGGCATGCTGTTTCTCCTTCTGACGGATAAGCGATAAAAAGGTCTCGACTGACTGTAGCAAACTTCCGTCGTTATTAAGGATATGGCAGTCGGACGGGGTGTAGCGCGCCGCACGCGCAAGCCGTTGATCGATCTCACGGGCGGATTCACGACCCCGGCTCTGCAACCGGCTGCGCAGGACGTCCGGTGAAACCTGCAGGCAAACCGGCAGCAGGGCCGCCCCATAGCGGGCGCGCGCTTGCGAAAGGTGCGCCCGTGAACCGTTGACCAGCACGTCGAACCCCGCATGCAGCCACAGATCGGTCTCGATGCCGATCCCATAGTAATAGCCGTTGGCGTGCCAGCTCAGCGCCAGCAGATTTTGCCCGGCACGGGTGAAAAACTCCTGCTCGCTCAGGGCGATATGGTTTTCACTCCCCGCATTCGCCGACCGGGTAATGTACCGGTGCGCCACCAGCAGTTGCGGATGCTCCTGCTGCCGTAAGGCGGACAGCAGGCTGTCCTTACCGGAGCCGGACGGCCCCATTAACCAGATAAGTCTTCCCATCAGAACACCCTCTTTCCCTGACGCCAGACGTGGTCGATATGGACGTGCTCGCCCTTGCGGTGCGCCAGCACCAGATCCGCCCGCTTGCCTTCGGCTATCTCGCCGCGATCCTGCAGATTAAGCGCCGAGGCCGGGTTTTTCGTCACCAGGCGAATCGCCTGCGGCAGCGTAAAGCGGTTGCCCTCGTCGTCGGCCACCCGGAACGCCGCGTCGAGCAGGCTGGCGGGGTAATAGTCGGACGAGAGTATATCCAGCAGGCCAAGGGACGCGAGCCTGCTTGCCGCAACGTTGCCGGAGTGCGAGCCGCCGCGCACGATGTTCGGTGCGCCCATCAGCACGTTCATGCCGTGCTTGCGGGAGGCTTCAGCCGCCTCGAACGTGGTGGGAAATTCGGCGATCACGCTGCCAAGTTGGTGGGATTCAAGGACATGATCGTGCGTGGCATCGTCATGGCTGGCCAGCGCGATATTGCGGTCCCGGCACATCGCCGCAATTCGGACACGGTTAGGCTGCGACCACCGTGCCGCAAGCGCCAGCTGCTCTTCTTCATAACGGGCCATCTCCGCGTCGCTGAGGGAATATTTGCCCTGATAGTATTCGCGATACTTTTCAATGTTGGCGAACTGACGCTGCCCCGGCGAGTGGTCCATCAGGGAGACCAGCGACACCGGCTCGCGGCCGACCAGCTTTTCAAACAGCGGCAGGGTGGTGTGGTGCGGCAGCTCGCAGCGCAGGTGCAGGCGGTGCTCGGCGCGGTTGAGGCCGCGCTTTTGCGTCTCCTCCACGGCGTTGATCATCTTCTCCAGGTTCTCCAGACGGTCGCCGCCGTCGCGCACGTCGCCGATCGCCACCGCGTCCAGCACCGTGGTGATGCCGCTGGCGACCATCAGCGCGTCGTGGCTGCTCATCGCCGAATGGGCGGGCCAGTCCACCTTCGGGCGGGGGGTGAAGAACTTGTCCAGATTATCGGTATGCAGTTCGATCAGCCCCGGCAGCAGCCAGCCGCCGTCGCCGTCCATCGCCTCGGGCGAGCGGCTCTGGGTTTCAGCAAACGCGCGGATTGTTCCGTCCTGGATCTCAATCGAGCCGTCAACCACCTCATTGTCCAGTACCAGCTTGACGTTATTGATAATCATGCGGGAGTCCCCATTGGGTGTAGCCTGTCCGCGACGCGGGTGCGAACGTTCTCGTCGTGGAAGATCCCGACGATCGCCGCCCCGCGCGCTTTGGCCTGTTCGATCAGCTCCACCACGGCCGCGCTGTTTTTAGCGTCGAGCGAGGCGGTGGGTTCATCCAGAAGTAAAATCGGGTAGTCGACGATAAAGCCGCGGGCGATGTTGACGCGCTGCTGCTCGCCGCCGGAAAAGGTCGACGGGGCAAGGTGCCACAGGCGCTCGGGCACGTTCAGGCGCGTCAGCAGGCTGGCGGCTTTGGCGGCACAGGTTTCGCGCGGCACGCCAAGATCCAGCAGGGGCTGCATCACCACGTCCAGGGCGGAGATCCGCGGGATCACCCGCAGAAACTGGCTCACCCAGCCGATCGTCGAGCGGCGCACCTCCAGCACCTTACGCGCCGGGGCCTGCACCAGGTCGATCCATTCATCGCCGTGGCGAATATGAATATGGCCTTCGTCGGGCAGATAGTTGGCGTAGAGGGAGCGCAGCAGGGTCGATTTTCCGCTGCCGGAGTGGTCGTGCAGCACCACGCATTCGCCGCGATTAACCTCCAGCGAGGCATTTTGCAGCACCGGCAGGCGAACGCCGTTTTGCTGGTGGAGCACAAAGGTCTTACTTACGTTTTGTACGTGGATCATGTTGGCCTCGCGATTCGTTTTGCCGGGTGGCGGCTTCGCCTTACCCGGCCCACAGGTGCGCTATTCGTAGGCCGGGTAAGCGCAGCGCCACCCGGCAACAGCCCCTCAGTTCTGCAACACGGACGACACCAGAAGCTGGGTGTACGGATGATGGGGATCGTCGAGCACGCGGTCGGTTAACCCACTTTCCACCACCTGACCCTGCTTCATTACCAGCAGGCGGTCCGCCAGCAGGCGCGCGACGCCCAAATCGTGGGTGACAATCACCACTGCCAGGTTCAGCTCTACCACCAGGCCGCGCAGCAGGTCGAGCAGGCGGGCCTGCACCGAGACGTCCAGCCCACCGGTGGGTTCATCCATAAACACCAGCTTCGGATGGGTGACGAGATTGCGGGCAATCTGTAAACGCTGCTGCATGCCGCCGGAGAAGGTTGTCGGCAGGTCGTCGATGCGCGAGGCGGGGATTTCCACTTCTTCCAGCCAGTGTTGCGCCGTAGCGCGGATGTTGCCGTAGTGGCGCGCGCCGGTGGCCATCAGGCGTTCGCCGATATTGCCTCCGGCAGAGACCTGACGGCGCAGGCCGTCCATCGGGTGCTGGTGCACCACGCCCCACTCGGTGCGCGGCAGGCGGCGGCGCTCGGCCTCGCTCATGCCGTAGAGCGAGGCGCCCTCATACAAAATGTCGCCGTTCTGCGGCGTCAGGCGCGCGGAGATGGATTTCAGCAGAGTGGTTTTGCCGGAGCCGGACTCGCCGACGATCCCCAGCACTTCGCCCGGCCACAGCTCGAACGACACGTCGCTGAAGCCTTTGCCCGGCGCATACAGGTGGGTCAGGTGATTTACCGAAAGCAGCGGTTTCATTGGCCGTTCGCCTCGCTCTGTTGGCGGCAGAAATCGGTGTCGGAGCAGACAAACATCCGTTTGCCCGTGTCGTCCAGCACCACTTCGTCCAGGTAGCTGTGTTTGGATCCGCAGATGGCGCACGGCTCGTCCCACTCCTGCACCGTAAACGGGTGATCGTCGAAATCCAGGCTTTCGACACGCGTGTAGGGCGGGACGGCGTAGATGCGTTTTTCACGTCCGGCACCGAACAGCTGCAGGGCAGGCATCATGTCCATCTTCGGATTATCGAATTTCGGGATCGGCGACGGATCCATTACGTAGCGGCCGTTCACCTTCACCGGGTAGGCGTAGGTGGTAGCGATATGGCCGAAGCGGGCGATATCTTCATAAAGCTTCACCTGCATCACGCCGTACTCTTCCAGCGCGTGCATGGTGCGGGTTTCGGTTTCGCGCGGCTCGATAAAGCGCAGCGGCTCCGGGATCGGCACCTGAAAAATCAAAATCTGATCTTCCGTGAGCGGGGTTTCCGGAATGCGGTGGCGGGTCTGGATCAGCGTCGCGTCTTCGGTTTTTTCGGTGGTCGCGACGCCCGTTACCCGCTGAAAGAAGGTGCGGATCGATACGGCGTTGGTGGTGTCGTCAGCGCCCTGGTCGATGACCTTCAGCACGTCCGCCTCGCCGATCACGCTGGCGGTAATCTGGATGCCGCCCGTCCCCCAGCCGTAGGGCATCGGCATTTCGCGGCCGCCGAACGGCACCTGATAGCCAGGAATCGCCACCGCTTTTAAGATGGCGCGCCGGATCATGCGTTTGGTTTGCTCGTCCAGATAGGCAAAGTTGTAGCCGCTTAAGTTAGCCATGT
The DNA here is from genome assembly GCF_019584525.1 of Enterobacter sp. EC_50. Lineage (NCBI taxonomy): Bacteria > Pseudomonadati > Pseudomonadota > Gammaproteobacteria > Enterobacterales > Enterobacteriaceae > Enterobacter > Enterobacter sp. EC_50. The sequence continues at coordinate 127,107 of NZ_VDAF01000016.1, forward strand.
TTGCGCTCCCGTTGCAGGCGTTTCAGCAGTTCCAGTTCGGCCTGGAAATCGACGTAGTGCGGCAGCTTGAGGTGCGAGACGAAGCCCGCGGCCTCGACGTTATCCGCGTGGGCCAGCACAAACTCTTCGTCCTGCGCCGGGCCAGCAACGTGCTCGCCGTAGTCCGGTGCCTGCAGGGCGCGGTCGACCAGCGCCATGGCCATCGCCTTGCGTTCGCCGAGGCCAAACACCAGCCCGTAGCCGCGGGTAAAGTGCGGGTCTTCATTTTCGGGCGCGACAAAACCGTTCACCATTTCACACTCGGTCATCAGCAGTTCGCCGACGTTTACGGCAAAACCCAGCTCTTCCGGCACGATTTCGACGTCGATATAGCCGCTGCGAATTTCGGCGGCAAACGGGTGGTTGCGCCCGTAGCCACGCTGGGTGGAGTAGGCCAGCGCCAGCAGATAGCCCTCGTCGCCGCGCATCAGCTGCTGCAGGCGGGACGAGCGCGAGCACGGGTAAACCGGCGGCGTGCGGGTGATGTCATCCGGCTGCGCGCCGGAGTCCTCTTCCGCCTTCGCCAGGCCCTGTTTCGCCAGCAGGCTGAAGACGTGCGGAGACGGTTCCTGTTCGGCGTCAGAGGTACTGAGTCGTGGCGCCTCGCCGTTCGCCAGCAGGGTAAAATCCAGCAGGCGATGGGTGTAGTCATAGGTAGGGCCGAGCCGCTGGCCGCCGGGAATGTCTTTATAAACGGCAGAAATGCGGCGCTCCAGGCGCATCTCCGCCGTGTTGATGGGTTCGCTGACCGCCAGCTTCGCCAGCGTGGTGCGGTAGGCGCGCAGCAGGAAGATGGCTTCCACGTTATCGCCGCTGGCCTGCTTGAGGGCCAGCGCCGCCAGCTCGCGGTCGGCGATGCCGCCCTCGGTCATCACCCGATCGACGGCGAGGTTTAGCTGCTGCTCAATCTGGGCGACGCTCAGCTCAGGAAGCTGTTCATCACCCCGTCGTCTGTGCGCCTGCAGCGCATGGGCGGCGGCGATGGCCTTCTCGCCCCCTTTGACGGCAACGTACATCAGCACACCTCCACGTGGGTGGTCCGCGGGATGGCCAGCAGGCGCTCGCCGCAGGTCAGGATCAGGTCAATGCCCAGCGGGAACGGGTGCGGGCGCTCGGTCAGCTCGTGAATGATGCACTCCGGCAGCTGCGGCGCGACCATGCGCTCGTCGGCGATGCCTGCGCCCGTCAGGCGCAGCATACGGCCGCCGCTCAGGCTGGCGACCTGCAAAATCAGCGTGGCGCTGGTTTCCGGGGCGACGGCGGTGCCTTCGCTCAGGGCATTCAGCTGTTCATGGCTGATTTGTTCGTCGGCCACGGCAAAGATTGCCTGCTGCGGCTGTTCAACAAGCGGGGCGCCGGTGTGAAAACGCAGGTTCTGGTTGGCGATATCGTTCGACAGCGCGCCCGAAAGCCATACCGGGGTATCGTTATCGGCAAGCGTGAGCAGCAAGCTGGTTGTCGCCAGGTTCAGCGGCAGCCAGCCCTGAGAGAGCTGGTGCAGCGAGACAATCACGCCCGGCTCGCTCATGGCCTTCAGCAGGCGACGAAAACTGTGTTGGGCATCCTGGACGGCCAGGGTAAAAGCAGGTTGAAGCGTCATGCGTTGTCTCCGCGAACGAGCGTAAAGAAGTCGACCCGGCTGGTATTCACTTCGGCCTGACGCGCGGCAAGACGTGCGGCGCGGTCGGCCTCCAGCGGGGAAATAAGGGTTTCCATCAGCGTCTGGAAATGCGGGGGTTCCTGCAAAAGGGCGTCGATGACCGCGCAGCGCTCGGCGTGCGCTTTATCACGCCCCAGCACGTAGCCGTAGCCCAGCGTGCCGCTGTGCAGGCGGATCGCGGCGCGGGTGAGGGTGGCGTCCCCGGCGAAGAAGCGCGCGCCGGTACCGCCCATGCGCGCCTGGATCTGAACGAGGCCGATCTCCGGCGCGCGGAGGAGGTCGTACCCGGGAGCCAGGGCAAGGGCGTTCATGCGGGCAGAGAGCGCAGCAGGCTGGCTGTGGGCCAGCACGCGCATCCAGCGCTGTCGGGTGGCGGTGTCGAAGTGCATTCAGTGCTCCATGGTGAATTCGATCATGTCGGCGCGGGTCAGGCTGACGGAGTATTCCGTCGCGTCGATCTCGCCGTCACGGTGGTTGAGGGTGCGCACGCAGAGCAGCGGGGCCATATTGGGGATCTCCAGCACCTTGCTCTCTTTCGCCTGCGCGCGGCGGGCGCTGATGCGCGTCTGGGTGCGTTTCAGCGCAATGCCTGTCGCATTCTGGAGAAAATCATGCAGCGATCCGCTGGAGAAATTCTGCAGCACCGGCCAGAGGGTGAGGTCCGCGAAGTAGTGATCGATCTGGCACACCGCGACGCCGTTGACCCGGCGCAGCGTGCGCAGGTGGATGACGTTGTCGCCCTCCTGAATACCCAGCGCGTCCGCCACGTGGCTGGAGGCCGGACGCAGCACCGAGAGCAGCTTTTCGCTGGTCGGGTGGCTGCCCTGATCCAGCAGGTTCTGGCTAAAGCGCGCCTGGGCGTTAAGCGGGTAGTCGAACGGGCGCATCAGCACCAGCACGCCCACGCCCTGACGGCGCTGGACCCAGCCGCGCTCGACCAGCTGGTCAATGGCGCGGCGCAGGGTGTGTCGGTTCACCTCATAGCGGTCAGCAAGCTGCTGCTCGGCAGGAAGGTAGTCTCCGCAGCGGTAGTGCGTGCGCAGCTCCACTTCGAGCTTTGCCGCGATCTCTTGCCAGCGGGTGGGGTAACTGGTCGGATGTCTGGATAAGTGCATAGAAAACAAAGCCTCGCTTCTCAGATGAAGTGCTTACGCAAACGTTGAGAGAGGAAATCCAGCAGGCTGACGGTGACGATGATGAGCACCATCAGGGCGCAGGTTTGCTGGAACTGGAAACCGCGAATCGCTTCCCACAGGGTGACGCCAATCCCGCCTGCGCCGACCATGCCGACGACGGTGGCGGAGCGGACGTTGGACTCAAAGCGGTACAGGGAGTAGGAGATCAGGAGCGGCATCACCTGCGGCAGGACGCCGTAGAGGATCTCTTCGATTTTATTGGCGCCGGTGGCGCGAATGCCTTCCACCGGACCGGGCTCGATGGCTTCGACCGCCTCGGAAAGCAGCTTGGAGAGCACGCCGGTGGTGTGAATGAACAGCGCCATGACGCCCGCGAACGGACCGAGGCCGACGGCGACCACGAACAGCATCGCAAAGACCATTTCGTTGATCGCACGACAGGCGTCCATCAGGCGGCGCATGGGCTGGTATACCCACCACGGCACGATGTTTTCAGCGCTCATCAGGCCAAACGGAATGGAGAGAATAACGGCCAGCGCGGTGCCCCAGACGGCGATTTGCAGGGTGACCGCCATTTCACTGAGGTAGTCCTGCCACTGGCTGAAGTCCGGCGGGAAGAAGTCGGCAGCGAAGGTCGCCATATTGCCCGCGTCTTTGAAGAGCAGCAGCGGATCCATTTCCGCGCCCTTCCAGGAGATAACCAGCACCGCCAGCAGGATGGCCCAGCTTATGAGCGAGAACCAGCTGCGCTTCGGCGGCGGGAGGGTGATGGTTTGCATGTGTAACTCCGCAGGTCTTTGTGTGCCGGATGGCGCTACGCTTATCCGGCCTACGATCCAAAATGTAGGCCCGGTAAGCGCAGCGCCACCGGGCGAAAAGCGTTACTGCACCGCTTTATTCACGCTGGTCATCGCGCCGAGCGCGGCGGTCAGGCGGTCGAGGTCTTCAAGCTGGGCCTGAATCGCGGCCACTTTGCTGGTCTTCTCCTCGTCCTTCAGGCCTTTGTTGTCCTTCACGCCCTGCATCTCTTTAAACAGCGCCAGCTGGCGAATCGGCACCAGCTGCAGGTCGCTTGACGGGCGGAACGGTGCCCAGCCCAGACGTTCCAGAACTGCTTTCTCTTCCGGCGTTTTGCCGTAGGTCATAAAGAAGTCGTACACCTTGTCCTTGGTGCTTTCGGACAGGTTTTTACGCCACACTATCGGGTCGCCGGGGATCAGCGGGGATTTCCAGATAACCTTCAGCTCTTTCAGCTTGTCCGGGGCGGAGGTCTTCAGCTTGTCGAGGTTCTCGGTGTTGTTGGTGGCAACGTCCACCTGCTTGTTGGCCACGGCCAGAGCGTTGGTTTCATGGCTGGCGTTTACCGTGCGCTTAAAGTCGCTGGCGGAGGCGTTGTTTTTGGCGAAGACGTAGTAGCCAGGGACCAGGTAACCCGAGGTGGAGTTCGGATCGCCGTTGCCGAAAGTCAGCTCTTTGCGTTTGGCGAGCATGTCGTTGAGGTTGTTGATCGGGCTGTCTTTGTTGACGATCAGTACGCTCCAGTAGCCCGGGGAGCCATCTGCCGCGACGGTCTGGGCAAAGACCTGGCCGTTCGCGCGGTCCACCGCTTCCATGGCGGAGAGGTTGCCGTACCAGGCGATGTCCACTTTATTAAAGCGCATCCCCTGGATGATGCCCGCGTAGTCCGGGGCGAAGAAGGCGTTCACTTTGATCCCCAGCTTGGTTTCCATATCTTTCAGGAACGGTTCCCACTGAGGTTTCAGGTTTCGCTGTGATTCCGTCGAAATAATGCCGAAGTTCAGCGCTTTTTCCTGCTCTTGTGCATACGCCGGGCTTAACAGGGTGCTGAGGCTGAACATGCTGGTAAAGGCCAGCGCGGCAACGGCTTTGTAGCTCATGTACTTTCCTCGGATCGGGTTTAATTAAGCAGCCTGCGCGTTCTCTTCGACGCGGTTAATGCTGCGGTAGAGATGGTCAAAACGTTCGTTATCAAACTGATGGCTCGCGCCATCAAAGAACACGTGCCCCTGACGCAGGGCGACGATGCGTTCGCAGTAGCGCAGGGCGTAATCCACCTGATGGAGCGTGACCACCACGGTAATGCCGTCGTTCTGGTTAATGTCGCGCAGGGTCTCCATCACGATGCGGGCGGACTCCGGGTCCAGCGAGGCGATGGGTTCGTCAGCAAGAATGATTTGCGCTTTTTGCATCAGCGCGCGCGCAATCGCCACGCGCTGCTGCTGCCCGCCGGACAGGGTGGAGACGCGCTGGTGGGCGAAATGCGCCATGCCGACGCGGGTCAGCGCCTGTAAAGCTTCCTGCTTCTGGGAAGGGGTGAACCAGCGCAGACAGGTGCGCCAGAACGGGGTGCTGCCGAGCGCGCCAATCAGCACGTTCTCCAGCACCGTCAGGCGGTTTACCAGGTTGAACTGCTGGAAGATGCAGCCCGTCTGGGCGCGGCTCTTGCGGATATCGCTCGCCAGACGCCCCGCGCGCTGCACGGTATTGCCCAGCAGCTCGACATGGCTTTCCGGCGTTTTATCGCCGGTGATAAGCCCGCTCAAATGGCGCAGAAGGGTGGATTTACCCGAGCCAGAAGGCCCGAGAAGCGCCACCATGTCGCCCTGCCGGACGGTCAGATCAACGGCATGCAGAGCCTTGTTATGATTGAAGGTCTTGCTCAGTTTCTCGACGCGGATGACAGTTTGCATGTGCGGGGCCTCACGATAAATGTGGCCTCATGCTGGCGCATCAATGTGACATTTGGGTTAAGTGCAGGTTGCGGGAGTTTGAAGAGTTGAGCGGAGTTTGATGACAATCACCGTAGGCCCGGTCAGCGCAGCGCCACCGGCGCTGTGGGCGGATGCGCTGCGCGTGTCCTGCCTACGACGTTTGTTGCTTGACGACGTTAATCATCCACGGCACGCCGTATTGGTCGGTGACTTTACCGAAACCGTGCGCCCAGAAGGTCTCCTGCCACGCCATGTCGATGTTCCCGCCCGCGGCGAGGTTGTCGAACCAGCGCTTGCCTTCATTGACGTCCTGGGTGTCGAGAACCAGCGTAAAGCCCGCGTACTGCGCGTTGCTGCCGGGCGGCATCCCGTCGCTCATCATGATATCGCTGCCCGCAATGCGGACGTTGGAGTGGGCGATAGCCGAATCCGGAAACTGCATACCGGACGGACAGCCTTCTTCGCTGTTATCGCTTTTTGGCATTTCGCCGAAGGTAATTTTATAGAGAAGTTCTGCGCCGACGGCTTGCTGGTAAAAGGCGGTGGCCTCAGCGCAGTTGCCGGCGAAAGAGATGTAGGGACTTAACGGCATAATCTTTACCTCACGTAAGAAAAGCCCGTTAAGTTTAGTTCTTTTTTTGTAGGCCGGATAAGCGTAGCGCATCCGGCAAAAGCGCCCGGAGGCGCTTCGCTTACCGGGCGTACAGGTGAAAAATCAGTTCTTTTTCACGAACTCAGATTTCAGTTTCATTGGACCGAAGCCGTCAATTTTGCAGTCGATATTGTGATCGCCTTCAACCAGACGGATATTCTTCACTTTGGTGCCGATTTTCAGCATAGAAGAACTGCCTTTCACCTTCAGGTCCTTAACGACGGTAACGCTGTCACCGTCTGCCAGCAGATTGCCGTTCGCATCTTTTACGATGAGCGCATCAGCATCCTGAGCCGGCTCGGCATCATTCCATTCATGAGCGCATTCCGGGCAGATGAACATGCCATTATCTTCATAGGTGTATTCAGAATTGCATTTTGGGCAGTGTGGGAGAGACATATCGGTATCCTCGAAAGTGTAAACGCGCTGGAAAGTGCCAGCTAAATGACGGCAGGGTGCCGAAAAAGGCGGCAAGTATAGCGCAAATCCACACCGTTGTCGGTGATATTGTGAATTAAAAAAGCTAAAAAGCGTATCGGGAGTGACACGTTCTGTCAGTCAGTTACGCGAAGCTTATGTCCATTAACACGGTGGGAAGAAATGACGATAAATATATCGAATATTTTATTGCAGCAAATTGCTACGCTCTGCCATTTCGGATAAGGTGAAGCGACACATTGTTATTTATCTCCGGACTTTGCTGCCATACATATCTTATGGCAGTGGTGCATTACCTCTCTTTTTAGGTGGGTAAATAATGGTGATATATCCTGAAGTTTCTTAAAAATGGGCTACGCTTTTTTCTTTTGGCTATCAGGCCTGGAGAAGAGTTCTACACGCCATGCAAGGATAGGGAATTATTCCTGATTATCTTCAATCAGTTATATTTCGGCGAACATGTTTTCCACACGTGATCATATAAGCCTGAACAACATAATTAAAACCAGTGGCTTAATAAAAGTAATAAATTTGCGTTAAGGAAAGGCTTTTATCATGCACACACAGACCATTTTTGAATTAAGCCAGGAAGCCGAGCGTTTGTTACAGCTTGCCCTGCAAAATCTTGATACGTTGAAATCAATGCCCACTGAGATGCTGGAGAGCACAGAGGCTGCTATTACTGGCGAAACAAACAACGTTTTACCTTTGCATTTTAGCGCGCGCGGTGTCGACGCCCAGCAGGCGATGCTGAATAATGAATTACGCAAAATAACCCGGCTGGAAATGGTCCTGGCCATTGTTGGCACCATGAAAGCGGGGAAATCGACCACCATTAATGCGATTGTGGGTACCGAAGTGTTGCCGAACCGCAATCGTCCAATGACGGCGCTTCCGACGTTGATTCGCCACACGCCGGGCCAGAAGGAGCCGGTGCTGCATTTCTCTCATGCCTCCCCGATTGATGAATTGATCCAACTGCTTCAGAAACAGCTCTGTGATTACGACCGCGGGAAGCTGGCTCAGCGTCTGGAAATTGATAAAGACATGAATACGCTGCTGGAGCGCATTGAAAAAGGGGAAGCGTTTGAGAAGCATCACCTGGGCGCGCAGCCGATATTTCATTGTCTGAAAAGCCTCAACGATCTGGTGAGACTTTCCCAGGCGCTGGGTGTGGAGTTTCCGTTCTCTGAATATACGGCTATTGAACATATCCCGGTCATTGAAGTGGAGTTCGTGCATCTTGCGGGCCTGGATGCCCACCTCGGGCAGCTGACGCTGCTCGATACGCCCGGGCCGAACGAGGCCGGACAGCCGCATCTGCAAAAAATGCTCAGCGAGCAGTTGTCCCGCGCATCGGCGGTACTGGCCGTGATGGATTATACCCAGCTTAAATCCATTTCTGATGAAGAAGTCCGTCAGGCGATTTCCGCGGCGGGAAAATCGGTGCCGCTGTATGCGCTGGTCAATAAATTCGATCAGAAAGATCGCAATAGCGATGATGAAGAACAGATTCGGGCGATGATCTCCGGCACCTTAATGAAAGGCAATATTTCGCCTGGTCAGATTTACCCCGTGTCGTCCATGTGGGCGTATCTGGCGAACCGCGCGCGCTATGAGCTAAGTTCGCATGGACGACTGCCGGATCATCAGGAGCAACCCTGGGTGCAGGATTTTGCCGAAGCCGCACTCGGACGTCGCTGGCGTACGGCGGATCTGGACGATATCGACCATATCCGACATTCTGCCGATTTGCTCTGGGAAGATTCGCTCTTCGAGCAACCGATACGGAAACTGATTTACGCCGCCTATGCCAATGCCTCGCTCTACGCGCTGCGTTCAGCCTCGCATAAGCTTCTTAACTACGCGCAAAACGCCCGCGAGTATCTCGATTTCCGCTATCAGGGGCTGACGGTGGCCTTTGAGGCGCTGGAGCTGAATATCGCACGTCTGGAAGAGGACATGGCGCTTTTGCAGACGCGTCAGCGCGTGGTGAGCGATGAGGTGAAACACGAGGTTGAGGAAGCGCTGAACGCCACCGCGGACTTTATGGGCTCCCAAAAAACCGCGCTTCACCAGGCGATTGACCAGGTGTTCAGCACGCCCCCGATTCTTGATTCGGCAGGCACCGAACGGCAGCAACTTCGCGGTGAGAGGGTGAAGCAGCTGGTGCTGGACGATGAAAGGCAGGCGCAGATTGCGCTGAGTAAATTACGCGCTTCCTGCGAGCGGGTGATGCTGGATGCCCAGACGAAGATCGGCCGTGAGCTGGCGTTACGCTTCGATCAGCTGGAGTCCACGCTGGCGCGTTCTCTTAACGAAGCCATGCGTCCCATCGAAACGCGTATTAAAGAGCATCTGAGCCATGCGGGTTTTCGGGCGCGGATCAGCTTCCCGGCGTTTCAGGCAAGCCAGCTTAACTTCAATACGCGAGCGCTGTTTAACGATGCGATTGCGCAGGACGACAGCCAGGCCGCCCCGCCTTCCGGCGGGAGCAGCATGCGCGAAACGGTCTCTCGCTGGCTCAATAATCCTGGCTGGGGCTGGGACGAGTATGTGGAAACGCGCACGCGCTATGTTATCGACATTGCGCAGCTACATGACAAATTTAAGCAACATATTGATCAGTTTTGTGAACAAATACGTAAAGCTTTGTCCGCGCAGGTCGATGTCTCTGTTACGGCAGGAATGGCGACGTTCTTTGCAGAATTTTCGTTGTGCCTGACCGGGTTACAGGAAAGCTTGCGTGATAGCCTCGCAGTGCGTCAGCAAAATGAGCACTCAACCCGAGCGCTCTGCCAGTTGTTGAAGCAAAGCATCACTACTGCGACGTGGATACAGGAAGATACCCGACTGTTACGCGATGATATTCAAACTCTATTCGCGGCAGAGCAACCATGACAACACCACTACTGGACGGCCCCGGGCGAACGCTGGAGTGTATTAATCCAAAATTTATGGTCGATCTGGTGCAGGGGGGAGACGCGGCGCGTCATCCTCGCCTGGGACCACAGCAGCTGCAGTTTCGCGAGCGTTTGACGCAGGAAATCATGACGCATACCCGGCTACGCCCCTGGGCGATGGCGGGGATGCTCAATGAAAATGCGGCGCTGCGCCTGGGGCTGGCGGAAAAGCTGGCCGGGATGCTTGATCCGGGCCATCTCGCGCTGACGCTGATGGCAGAGAAGCTGATTGCGCTGCGTCAGCAGACTCACCCGCGCACCCTGCAGTCTCCCGGACTGACGCAGCAGTACGCCGATCTCGTGTCTCATTTTACCCAACGCGCAGCCTGGAAAGAAAAGGCGCTGACCCAGCGCGGGCTAACGGTGCAGGCGGGTGAGCACAGCGAGCAAATTTTTACCCGCTGGCGGGCCGGACATTATGATGGCTGGTCGCTGGCCGGGCGCTGTTTTATCGTTCTGGAAGAACTGCGCTGGGGAGCATTTGGCGACGCATGCCGCCTCGCGAAAGAAGATGTGGCGGCCATGCTTAAGGATAACCTGCGCAGCATGGCGGCTAACTATCTGGCGCAGGGCATTAATGCCTCACCCACGACCCGCCATTTTTATCACCAGTGGCTGACTGCGCCTGCTTCTCCCGGATCGATCGATCATAAAGACATGCTGGGCTGGCTGGGGGACTGGTGTCAGGCGGATAAGCATCCGGTGAGCTGGTCAGTGACGCAAAACTGGCAGACCGTCGCACTGGGGATGCCGAGGCTCTGTTCGGCAAAACGGCTGGTGGACGGGATGGTGGAAGAGATTTTTGGGTAAATCCCTTACCCCTCACCCTCTCCCCGCAGGGAAGAGGGGAGGGTTTGGTGCGGTGTGTTAATGGCGGAGTTCGACCGCTTTTCGTTCGATATTTTGCTCGGGGGCATTGGCGTAGCGTTTCGCATATAGCGCCGTGATGATCGGCACCAGTAGCGCAGTGACAATCACGCTGGCGGCAACCAGCGCCGTCGCTGAAGCGGCTACCGGTTCGAAGGCCGGGTTAATCTGGGCAATAATCACCGGGTTGGCGACGGCAGCGCCTGCGGCTGAAGAGGCGGCGACGCCCGCCGTGCCGTTTCCTCCCCCGATCACGCGGTCGGCAACAATCAGCGGAATACCGGTAATGACGATTACGGCGACACCCAGCACAATACCCAGCAGGCCGGTATCAAGGATAACCTTCAGGTTGATGGTGTTCCCCAGCGCAAAGCCGAAGAACGGGATCAGCACCGGCGTGGCTTTGCTGAAGAAATCACGCAGATCGTGATCGAGGTTGCCAAGGGCAAAGCCGATCAGGAAGGGCAGGATTGCGCCGACAAAGTGGTGGGGTTCAAAAGAGGCCAGGCCAGCAGACCCCAGGATCAGCATCGTCATTAGCGGGCCTGATTCGAGAGACATCAAGACAAATGCGCCGGACTCTTCTTTCGTCCCGTACTGGTTCATCAGGCTGGCGTACAATCCGCCGTTAGTCATATCCATCGCGGAGACAATCGCCAGCACCGATAACCCCGCGAAGAACCCGGTCTGAATTCCATTCTCCGGGATGAACATCGCGCATATCATTGCCACCGCCCAGGCTACCGCTATTTTGGTTATTACCAGCGTGCCGGATTTCCGTAATACGGTACCGGTCGCCCGCAAATTAATGGATGCACCGATACAAAAAAACCAGACGGCAAGAATTGGAACCGTGCCCGTTATCATGCCTTTTGTGAAACCACCAAAATAAGCCCCGGTATCAGGGGCAAGGGTATTCAGGATGGCGCCCAGCACCAGCGGAACCAGCATCATACCGCCGGGTATGCGTTCTATCGTGGCTTTAATCTTCATGGACAATCCTCACATCTGACCCCGCAGGACGGGCGTTCGGTGTTAAAAATTAGTCAATAAATTCAATTAATTGGCATTTGTTTTTGAGTGGCGTTTCTCGATAATCCCGCCAGGAAAATAAATGTTTTCTCTCGATTAACTTCATTGGAAAACACATGGAATGCTGTATTCGGATTTATCATGCGATCATTGGAATATTGATTCAATCAAAATAAAACATCGTTTTAGTTATCTTTGTCACATATTCAATGTAAAACTATCGGCGGCTTCATGATGAAGAAAATTTATGTAAATTGAATGTGAGTAAACGTGGTTTGTTTTTTTGTTGCGAAAGAACTCATAACGTGCGTGAGAGAGCTCATGAGGCGGGGATGAGAAAGGGCTTATTTGCACTGATTGACAAATACTGGACTGAGTTGACCTGAAGCTTAAATATGTGTGAAGTTGATCACAAATATAAACGCTGGTAGGGTAAAAAGGTCATTAACTGCCCAGGCAGGCGTCAACAGGTTCGGTTGTATCGACGTAAAACGTCAATGTAAGTAAACCTGCTACGCTTGAATAAGGCGATTCGCATGGAGCGGATCCCATGGTTCACAGAACGCACGCTGGACTGTGAAACAGACAGGGCCGAGTCAACGAGGATAGCTATGCTGAGAAGGAAAAAGATTAAACCCATCACGCTTCGCGACGTCACCATTATTGATGACGCCAAACTGCGTAAAGCGATTACCGCAGCCTCGCTCGGTAATGCGATGGAATGGTTCGATTTTGGTGTCTACGGCTTTGTGGCCTATGCGTTAGGTAAAGTGTTTTTCCCCGGGGCCGATCCCAGCCTGCAGATGATTGCGGCACTGGGTACGTTCTCCGTTCCCTTCCTGATTCGCCCGCTGGGTGGTCTGTTCTTCGGTATGCTCGGTGATAAATATGGTCGTCAGAAGATCCTGGCTATCACCATCGTCATTATGTCGATCAGTACATTCTGTATCGGTCTTATACCGTCTTACGCCACTATCGGCATTTGGGCACCGATTCTGCTGCTGATCTGTAAGATGGCACAGGGCTTCTCCGTGGGCGGTGAATATACTGGCGCCTCGATCTTCGTTGCCGAGTATTCTCCTGACCGTAAGCGCGGGTTTATGGGAAGCTGGCTGGACTTCGGCTCCATTGCCGGTTTTGTCCTGGGCGCGGGTGTGGTGGTCCTGATTTCAACCGTAGTGGGGGAAGAGAACTTCCTCGACTGGGGCTGGCGTATACCATTCTTCCTGGCACTGCCGCTGGGGATCATTGGCCTCTACCTGCGTCATGCGCTTGAAGAGACGCCTGCGTTCCAGCAGCACGTTGATAAGCTGGAGCAGGGTGACCGCGAAGGGCTGCAGGACGGTCCGAAGGTATCGTTCAAAGAGATTGCCACTAAGCACTGGCGAAGCCTGCTGGTCTGTATCGGTCTGGTGATCTCCACCAACGTGACCTATTACATGCTGCTGACCTACATGCCGAGCTATCTGTCGCATAACCTGCACTACTCGGAAGATCACGGTGTGCTGATCATTATCGCCATCATGGTGGGTATGCTGTTTGTGCAGCCGATTATGGGCCTGTTGAGTGACCGCTTTGGTCGTCGACCGTTCATTATTCTGGGAAGCGTTGCGCTGTTTGCCCTCGCCATCCCGGCATTTATTCTGATCAACAGTAATGTACTGGGGCTGATTTTTGCCGGTCTGCTGATGCTGGCGGTGATCCTTAACTGCTTTATCGGGGTGATGGCCTCAACGCTGCCCGCGATGTTCCCGACCCATATTCGCTACAGCGCGCTGGCCGCGGCCTTTAACATCTCGGTGTTGATTGCCGGTCTGACCCCGACGCTTGCCGCCTCGCTGGTGGAGAGCACGCAGAACCTGATGATGCCTGCTTATTACCTGATGGTGATCGCGGTGATTGGTTTGATTACCGGTATTACTATGAAGGAGACGGCGAATCGCCCTCTGAAAGGCGCAACGCCTGCGGCATCGGATATCCAGGAAGCGAAAGAGATCCTCCGTGAGCACTACGATAATGTAGAGCAGAAGATTGAGGATATTGACGCCGAGATTGAAGAGCTGCAGAAAAAACGTTCTCGACTGGTGGATCAGCATCCACGCATCAATGAGTAACAAAAAACCCGCCGCTGGCGGGTTTTCTTTTATTAGCATCCTGCGGCGATGTAGTCGCCATTGGCGCTGATGGGGACCACCGTCAGGAACAGCACCGTCGCGAACAGGATCAGGACTATCCCTCCGGCTATTTTGACGGTCGGCACCAGCCATTTTAACGAGGCGCTTTCTCCGAACCAGGCCACCGTGCGTTCGCGGGCGTAACGTACAGCCAGTGAAAGCCCCATAATAGAAAGAGCGGTTCCCAGCGACATGGTCATGACTGCGGCCATCCCCCAGGTAACAATGCCCAGCGCGTTCGAAAACATCAGAATCATAATCGCCCCGCTGCACGGGCGTGCGCCAATCGCCAGTATCACGCCCAGACGGGTTTTCCAGTCGCCCTGCGTCAGTTCTGCACCTACGCCGTGATGACCGCAGCCACAGTGTTCGTCGTGCTGATGAAGCGGCTTAATGGCAGAGACAGACATCCTGCGCGGGCGCAGGCTCTTCAGCGCCTGGTAAATGACAAATGCGCCGAATGCGCCAATAAGCACTGCGCTGACCTTCTCCACAAACCAGCGGCTGGTACTGATATCCCCTGAGGCGAGGTTAAACCCTACCGCCAGGATAAAGACAAACAGAATGGCGCTGACGCCCTGCATCAGGCTGCCCAGGAAAGGGACGACCCGGGCGGCCAGCTCGCTTTCCTTATTGGTAGTCAGATAGGTCGTCACAATGAATTTTCCGTGCCCGGGGCCAATGGCGTGGAGTACGCCATAAAGGAAAGCCCCCGTTAACAGCCATAATCCGCCGCTGTACTGGTGGTTATTCAGCTGCAGCAGGTACATCACCAGATAGCGGTGCAGGGTAATTTGCGTGGCAAGACACCACTGGATAAAGGCGTTCCAGTGCGCATGCAGGGTAAAACCGGCAAAGAGAATTGCCAGCAGCATCAACCCAGCGGTAGGGAGACGCCAGTCACGGGTGAGGCGTTGTGTGGTCATGAAGCGGCCTGCACAGAGAAGAGTATTTGCCGCCAGTATAGTTGATCTTCCCGCTCAGTTCGTGGGATCGCATTGGGATCCGTGCAGAATTGTGGATAACTTTGTGCATAAATGGGTATAAGGCGGGGGTTTGCTGGGGAATGCAGCAGTCAGTCATTTTTTTGCAACTTTTCGGTTGCGGTCGTTCGCGAACTCCCTATAATGCGCCTCCATCGACACGGCGGATGTGAATCACTTCACAAACAGCCCGGTCGGTTGAAGAGAAAAAATCCTGAAATAACGGGTTGACTCTGAAAGAGGAAAG